>NZ_JBIKBQ010000026.1:0-35429 GCF_058122085.1 Luteolibacter sp.
TCCCGGTGGACCAGGACCGCCCGGACATGGGCAGCCTCAAGACGATCATCCGCAAGCTCAAGGAAGGCGAGCGCGTCCTCGTCTTCCCCGAAGGCGAGCGCACCCTCAACGGCGACATCGGCGAGGCAGCCCCCGGCATCGGCCTCATCGCCGTGAAATCCGGCGCCGTGATCCAGCCGGTTAGAATCTCGGGAGCCCGCGAGGCCCTCCCCCGCGGCTCCGGAAAGATCCGTTTCGCCCGCATCACCGTCACCGTCGGCAAGCCCATCCGCCTGACGCCCGAAGAGCTCAAGGCGGCCAAGGGCAAGGATGACTACGACCGCATCGCCAAGCGGATCATGAGCGCCATCCGCGAGCTGTGATTTTTCAGGGAAAGCGGAATCTGTTCCGCGCGGATCCCAGAGAATGATGAAGAACAGGATGCCAACTAAACCCATGAAGTCACGAACTGTAATTCTGATTTACCTTCTTCAGTTGCTCCTGTTCTCACTCCAAGTTTGCGCTGGAACCACAGTCTCGTCCGAAAAAGACGGTCTTGTTCTCGATGTCAAGATCACCTCCGAAGACGGCAAGCATTTGGTATCCTGCCGCCTGACAAACAATTCTAAGTTTCCAATTTGTTCCGCGTCGATTAGATACAAGCAGGTTTTCTACGTGACTTTAATGGATGAGAGCGGCAACGAGTTACCTCACGACGAGGAGTGGGCGAATACATATGCCCAAAAGTCATCGAGAATTTACAAGCGTCCAAGGTCACACACTGGTTTCCAAGTCAATCCGGGCGAGTCTGTCGATCTCACGTTTTATTTAGGTGACGCCTACTCAAAAACTAACATTTCTCAGGCACATCAGATGCACGTCTCATGGGAGAGCAAATATTTTGGAGCTGAGAATGACCTTGATGGGAATCCCTATCACTTTCCGGCTGAATGGGAGACATCGGTAACTTTACCGCTCGCAGAGGTTGGTGTAGGAGCGTCGGCAGCAAAGGGGAACGAAGGAGTGGTAAGCTCTGGCGCAAACAACAGCAACAGAAGCGGTGAAGAGAATCCTGAGACTACCACAACGAAGGTTACATCGCATGCTCTCTGGGCTGTATTTTTAGGCATCTTGATCGGGCTATTGGCTGTAGTCGCGCTCAAGAAAAAATCAAAGAGCATAACAAGGCGTCGCTCCTAATCGAAAGGGTCCCGGCTAACAAGCATTCGGACCGCTACTTCGATGGGGTCCCGACTAATCAGCGCAAGCAAGCTGCGAAGAATGTGGCAGGTGATAGAAATCGGGTGAAGTTGCCTCCGGCATGTCCGCGGCGCTTCCATTCCCGCATCCGGCTTTTCAGTCATGGCTTTGCCGGTCGTCCCCAGGGCGATCAAGCTAGGGATTTTTGAACCGCGAATGGACGCCAATCGACGCGAATGAAGATGATTTTTGAATGAAACTTCCGCCTCAAAGAATTAAGTTCTGAAAATTCGCGTCGATTGGCGTCCATTCGCGGTTAAATTCACATCGAGTTATTGTGGCTTCTCCCTAGCTTGATCGGCGTGCGGTTAATACCCGAGTCTGGAAACTTGACAAAAAGCTCGAATCCATTTCGCCGCTGCCAGCTTTTCACCATGAGCGAACCACAGGAAATCCCCCCGCCGCTGCCGCTGGCCGTCATTCCGAGAACGCCCTTGTGGATCGCGTTCTCGGTTCCGCCGGTGGCGATTCTTGCTGGCAATCTAATCGCCGATTCCTATCGCACTCCAAACGACTACGGCACCTCCTTCCTGTGGGTTCCCATCGTCGTCTTTTTCCTCATCATCGCTTGCCTGCCCTTGTTCCATCGGGCGATCGGAAGTCGTTACCGCGGGCGCTCCCTGGTGTTTCTCGACTGCGGCTATTTCCTCGGCCAGGTCATCGTTTGCCTCTCGCTGTGGGTGGGCTCCTGCATGCTTTTTTTCAGTTGACCCATGCCATTCCCTATCCTCAAGGAATCCCTGAAACAGACCACCTCGCGCTGCCCGACCTGTCAGGCCGCGGTGCCAGCGGAGGTTTGGAAAACCACGGGCACCCCGGCGAAGGTCTATCTGACACGGACCTGCGCCGAACACGGCGAGGCCACCGCCTGCATCGCCAGCGACGCGCGGTTCTACTGGCTGGCCAAGGGCGATCCGTCGAACGCCTGCGGCGCCGGCTGCGCGTGTTCCGCGGACCCGGCCGGAGTGACCGGCACGCTCGGCCGCAATGCCGGGGCGACGGTGCCGGAAGTGGAGGTGCTTTCCACCTGCCTCGCGCTGATCGAAATCGTCGATTCGTGCAATCTCGCCTGCCCGACGTGCTTCGCGGATTCCCCGGTCGGCGCGGCGGGTGACCGTTTGAAGTCGCACTCGCTGGAATCGTTACAAAACCGCATCCGTGGCGTGGTTGATCGGAAGGGAAAGATCGAGCTGCTCCAGCTCTCCGGCGGCGAGCCGACGCTGCATCCGCAGTTTTTCGAGCTGGTCGATTGGATCCACGCCGAGCCGGGAATCGACTACTGCCTGGTCAACACCAACGGCGTGCGGATCGCGAAGGAAGACGGCTTTCTCGCAGAACTCGGGAAGCGCGCGCGGCGCGGGAATTTCCAGTTCTACCTGCAATTCGACGGCCCGCAGGAAGCCGGCCAACACGAGCTGCGCGGCGGCGATTTCCGCGAGATGAAACGGGCCGCGATGGACCGCTGCGAACGCGAGGGAGTCCCGTTCACGCTGGCGATTTCCGCGAGATGAAACGGGCCGCGATGGACCGCTGCGAACGCGAGGGAGTCCCGTTCACGCTGGCCATGACCGTGATGCCGGAAAACCTGCCGCACCTGTGGGACACTATCCTGACCGGCCTCGAATACACCGCCTGCCGCGGCGTCTCCTTCCAGCCGATGTTCCTCACCGGCCGAACGCACGCCACCGGCGGCGAACGCCTCAACACCGCCGACATCATCCTCGGCGCGGTCGGGCAGGCCGCCGGCAAGCTCCGCTTCGAGGACTTCACGCCCCTGCCCTGCGGCGATCCGAACTGCGCTACGATCGGCTATCTGTTATGCAGGATAGCTTCCGGGCTTGGTTGAACCAGGTGAGAGCCGGCTCGTCGGGGAGGCAGCGAGCTGTTGGAACTCGTCGCCAAGGATCCGCAGCGATCGCCCGGGCACTGTTCTCGGGCGGATCGTTCGCGTTCCATTGGCTGCGCTCCCGACGGCAGCCAGCTACCTTCAAGCGTCCGGCGGGGCTTTTTCAATTCGCTTGGTATTCAATTCCCCGCCGGATATCCTCCGCTCCGATGACCGACTGCGACGAGATCGCTTTTTTCGATTTCCAAGCCACGGAGAAAAGCGCTTCTCCCCGGACCTTGGCGAACTATCGGGACGCTCTCGCCGCTTACAAAAAGTGGCGGGGCGAGCGGTTCGCCGGCTGGCGCGGGGAGGCCGCCGATGATTTCCGCGACTATCTGTTCGCGCTGATGAAGCAGGGATTCAAGCGCGCCACCATCCGCCTGAGGTTCGCCGCGCTGCGATCGTTTTATAAATTCCTCGTGCTCCGCCGCGGGCTGGCGCGCAGCCCGGTGGGCGAGGTGCTGCTGCCTAAGCCGGAGCGCGGCCTGCCGGTGGTGCTCACCCTCTCGCAGATCGACGAGCTGCTAGGAATGCCGCTGCGCGTCGATCCGGACAAGAAATCACCCGCCTGGCTGCCGCTGCGCGATGCCTCGATCCTGGAGCTGTTCTACTCCTGCGGCCTGCGGATTTCCGAGCTGCTCGCGCTGGATGTGAAGCATCTGGATTTCATCGGCGAAACCGTGCGGGTCGTTGGAAAAGGCTCGAAGGAACGGATTGTCCCGATCGGCGGGCCCGCCATCAACGCGATCCAGCGCTACCGCCAGGAAGCCGCGGTCACCTCCGGGCCGCTGTTTCTCAGCACCCGCAAGCGCCGCATCACCCAGCAGGCAGTGGATCAGTTGCTCAAGAAATACCTCAAGCGCAGCAGCATCCCCTTTGCGATCAGCCCGCACAAACTCCGGCACAGTTTCGCCACCCACCTGCTGGACGCCGGCGCGGACCTCCGCAGCGTGCAGGCCCTGCTCGGCCACGCCTCTCTCTCGACGACGCAAATTTACACCCACGTGACCAAGGAACGTCTCAAACAAGCCTACGACACCGCCCATCCCAGAGCATGAAATCCATCCTCGTGAAATCCGCCTGCATCCTGAGTTTTTGCGGCATCCCCGCATGCTCGACGCGCGCCTCGCTGCCCGTCAGTCTGGGGCGGGCCGAGCTCGCCGGCCGCGTCCGCGCGAAGCCGGAGCTGGCGGTGCTCTTCGTGGGAAACAGCTACAGCTTCGGAGCACCCATGGCGTTTTCAAAACTCGCCGCCGCGCAGGGGAAAAAAGTCCGCGTCGGCCACGCGACCTACGGCGGCTGGACGCTCGAAATGCACGCGGGGAACGAAGCGACGCTAAGAAAAATCCGCGACGGCCGCTGGGACATCGTCGTCATCCAGGAGCAAAGCGAGATCCCGGCGATGCCCGCAGGAAAACGCGCCGCGGCGATGTTTCCGCCGCTGCGCCAGCTCGTCCGGGAAGCCCGCCTGCAGGACGCGGTGCCGGTCCTCTATCAGACATGGGGCCGCCGCGACGGCGATCCGAAACTGCGGAATGACGACTTCCGCGCGATGAACGCCCGGCTCCGTGACGGCTATCAAGCGGCGGCGAAAGACACGGGCGATCTGGTCGTCGTGCCGGTAGGCGACGCTTGGGAACGCGAGATTTCCGCAGGCCGGGGCAGCGGGCTTTTCATGGCCGACGGCAGCCACCCGACACCCCGCGGCAACGAATTGATTGCGGCAACATTCTTCGCGGCGTTCTTCCGCGAGTGATTTATTTCCTCGGAATCGTCAGCGACTGGCCCGGCCGGATGAGCGTGCCTGAAATGCCGTTGGCGCTCTTGATCGCGGAAACCGACGAGCCGGTGCGGCTCGCGATGGCGGAGAGCGAGTCGCCGCTCTTGACCACGTAACGGGTGGATTTCGGCTTGGGCTTGGGCTTGGCCTTGGTTTTGACCACGACCGGCTTGGATTTGATTTCGGCGGGCTGGGACTTCGCGACCGTGGGCTGGGATTTGGTCGCCGTGGATTTCGACTTGGTCGTCACCGAGGTTTGAGAAATCACCGGAGCGGGCTTGGAACTGCCTGCGGGCGGGAGCGGAATGGAATTCTGCGGCGGTTGTTCGTTTTGAGCGATTTGCGGCAGCTCGTCGGAGTTCACTTCGTGCGGCGAGGGAGCGCTTCCGGGCTTGCGCCATTTCGACGGATTGTCGGCCCATTCCTCGATGTAGCGACCGTTCTTATCGAAGGGCCCGGTGCCCGCCAGCTGGGTGCCGCCGCTGCTGCCGCGACCCGAGGGCGCGCAACTGGAAAATGCGAGGGTGAATATACAGGATGTGGAAATCCAAAGAACCGCTTTCATGCGGGAATGATGGGGCATCGGGCGGCTTTGGCAAAAGCTTAGTGAATCGGCCCGAATATTTTTTGCCGAAATTCCGCGCGAGCGGCGGCCGACCGGAATTTCCACCTTGCGCCGGACAACGCCAGATGGCAGGAAATCCGGTGCAAGGACGTGAGGGGCATTAGCTCAGTTGGTAGAGCGCTTCGTTCGCAATGAAGAGGTCAGGAGTTCGAATCTCCTATGCTCCACGCCCCTGAAATCCTTGAAAAGCCCTTGTTTCCATGGCTTTTTTCGTTTCCGGGCTGATAGGGCGTGTTCCGCCAGTGTCCGTCAAATTCCGAAAAGACCGTCATTTTCGGGCAACTTTTCGGGCAACTTTTCGGGTGCTGAAATAAGTTCGCCGCTGACATTTCTGGTGCGATACCCCATACGCAGCATCGCGCATGGGGTTCATCCGGACGGTTATTTCACCGGCGTAAGGGTGAAATCCTTGATGGTCAATCCCTTGACTGGGTCCTTGCGCGAGAAGCGGAGGACATTCGGGCCCTTGACCAGCGAGACCTCGACGGGTGGGGTCTTGTCCCACATGCCGATAGTGAAGGGCACCGCGATATCGGCCGGCTCCTTGGCGTCATTGGCAGCGACCAGCAGGTGCTGGTCGGAGCTTGTCGTCACCACCCGCGCGCTGAGCTCGTATTTCCCTGCCGCCGGCACATCGATGATGTATTCAAAATCCTCAGGCGCCCCGTTCCGGCCGTGATGCAGCTGCATTCCGCCCAGGGAGCTTTTCATGAAGATGATCTTCTCCGTGGCTGCCGTTGGTTTGCTGCAGGCCACGGCCGGAATCGTGATCACTCCGTCCTGGCCGACGACGATCCTCCGGTCCGCCTCGGAAAGAGTCACTGTTTCAACGACATCCTTCTCCTTGGATTCATTGGCCTCGCCGATGTCGGTGCCGACGGCGGCCAGCGCCACCGCTTTGGATTCTTCAACAATCTTCCGCTGCTGATAGAGCGCCACGCCATTCCAGAAGCCGGTCGCCTCGTCGTGGAAGCCGAAGGTCTTCGTTTCTCCAAGGACAGAGCCCGCCCACTTGGCGCGCAGCACCTGCAGGTAGTTTTGCTCCGACTTCCGGGCCTGCGTGCTCGCCAGGAAATCGGTGTCTTCGCCAAACGTGGTCCAGCCCCAACCCCAGCCCGCGCCAAGGTTGATCACCCAGCCATCGGGCGTCCAGTGGACCAGCGTGGCATGGCCTGGCTGGGGACGCGCCAAGGTCGGCATGCCGAAGCTGCGCAAAATGAACCGTCCAAAGAACGCGCGCCGACCACACACACCACCATTCATGATGATGTTCTGGTAGTTCTGCAGTGTGGGGAGGTCGTTTTTCTGATCCTGCGATCCGTATTTGACCTCGGTCTTGACGGCTTTCACATAACGCCAGCGATAGTCCGAAGTGGTGATCTCGTCGGGCCGGTAGTTATGGAGCATCTTGCGCCCCCAGGCCAGAGTGTCATCCGGCTCATCGCCATTAACAACCCATCGGTAATCCCAAACGGTCAGTTCCTTGAAGCCAGGATCCAGCTCGCCGTCCAGGAATGCCTTCTCGTAATGAAGATACCGTTTCACCGGATCCACCGTGGCCGGAGCCGTGGTATCGGCTTCAGGATTTTTTTGCGCAATCGGCACCGCATGCTCCAGAGCGACGGCAAGCGCCAATCGTTGGAAGATGCCGTCCTTGGCCTTCGCGCTCGCCTTCTGGATGTCGCTGTAAATTTTCATGGCCTGGCCGTATTGGCCATCCTTGGCACCGTCAGCGATGACCATCTGCTTCATCAGCCCCGCATCCGAGAGCAGTTTCTCGACCAGTGCTTCCTGCTCCGGCCCCTGCTGGGCAAACTCGGGCAATCCATGCGGCGCGCCTTCGGCCAGGACGATGAATTTGATCAATTGCGCGTCGAGTTGGTCGCTCGCCAGGAACTTCTGCAAATCCGCGAGCACGGCCTTGGTGGGTGCCTGAGCGTTTTTCTGCGCCTGCTCGAGGGCCTCCTTGTTGGCAAGTTGAGCCTTTGCCGCCGCCTCCTTGTCCTTGCTCTTGGCTTGAGCCCGCATCGTCTTCAGTTCGGCGGCCGTCGCGACCGCCTCATCCTGATAGACCTTCAGGAAGGCGGCCTTCTGCGGCTCGCCAACCTTGGGCAACGCCTTTTCAAGCCCGGCCTGCAGGGTCTTGAGTTGCTCCGAGTAGCGCGCGAGCAGCTCCTGCCCGGTGGCGGTCAACTCGACCTGCGGCACCTCCGGGCGCTTGTCCGGCTTTTGCTTGGCCACCGCGATGTTGGCAGCCGCGATCGCCATGGCGATCAGCGCGGCACTGATACTTGTCATCCTTCTTGGTTTCATTGCTTCGAGTGAGTTCCTGGTGTTGTTCGATAGATATATCATCCTTCTTGCCACAAATTCTCGCCATATTCCCAACCCTGCCGCACCGGTTCCTTGACGAAGGCGTTCAGCTCCGGGTGGTTGGTGATGCGGCCGGCTTTGGCGTCCCACTCGATGCGGGTTTTGAACCGCTGGGCCAGCACCCCGAGGAGGATGATTTCAGTCAGCTTGGCCGAGTAGTTGAAATTCGATCCCGGCTCCGGACCGGTTTGTTTGATCGCCCGCAGCCACTCGCGGAACGGACCGCCTTCAACCCGCGGAATCGATTCGGCGGGTGGCTTCGCCAGCCATTCCGAACGCACGTCGCCGGGCAGAATCGCCGGCGCTCCGGCATGGGTACCGCAGCCGATCATGCCCTTGGTACCGACCATCCAGCAAGCCAGACCGCGATGCGCGGCGTGATCCGCGCCAAACTTGTCGATGCGCCCGACCTTGGTCCAGTCCTGATGGCCCTCGAACCAGTTGAGCACCACCGGGCCGCGTTTGGCATTGGCCGCGAAGTGGTACTTGATCTGGCTGCTGGCCGGAATCAGACCATCGAGCGAATCCTCGCGAGCCACGCATTCGACCACTTCGGGCGGGTCCAGATCGAGCGCCCAGACGGGCGTGTCAAAGGTATGGCAACCGAAGTCACCCAGCATGCCCGATCCGAAATCATAAAACGCACGCCACTTGTAGGGCAGGTAATCCAGATAGAAGTCGCGCTTCGCTGCAGGTCCCAGCCACAAGTCCCAGGCGAGCCCCTCCGGAACCGGCGACGGCGGCGGCGGCATGGTGGATGGATTGGCAAAATGCTTGTTGCCCATCTCCGGGCCGTCGTTGCGGGCAAAGACCTCGCTGACCTCGCCGATCACGCCGGCCCGATAGGCTTCGACCGACTTGCGGATTCCGTCGCCGGCGTGCCCCTGGTTGCCCATTTGGGTGACCACCTTGTAGCGCTCCTTGGCTTTCACCAGCGTCCTGGCCTGCCAGATGTTATGGGTCAGCGGTTTCTGGGTGTAAACGTGGATGCCTCGCTCCATCGCGGCGAGAGTGGCGGGAAAGTGCGAGTGGTCGGGCGTGGAAATGACGACCGCGTCGATGTCCTTGTGCATCTTGTCGAGCATCACCCGGTAGTCGTCGAAGAACGGCTGGGTGGTTTTCCAGTTCTTCATGTTCTCCGCGGCGTGGTTGCGGTCGACATCACAAAAGGCGACGAGATTTTCCTCTTTGCAGCCTTGCTCATAAGGCTGCCGGGCGATCCAACCGCCGGAGCCGATGAAGGCGATGTTCAACTTGCCGTTCGCCGAAGGCCCGGACTTGCCGATGGCAAAGGACGGAAAGACCGTGCTGGCAGCCAAAGTCCCGGTGGCGGTGGAAATGAAAGATCTGCGGTTCATTGGGGGCGTTGGAGAAAGGAGCTGCGGTTTGACTGCGGGTTGTTTGCCGCGGCCCGGGAGCCTTTACGCCCCCGTGGGTTCGGGATACGTCGAGGCGTGGCACTTTCTTCCGAAATATCCGGGGTGCTTGGGGTGCTTGGGCGATTGCGTGAGAGAATCGCAACCACGGACTCACTCTCCGGCGACAGAGACCCGAAGAACCTGGGCGGATGGTCGGCACATCCATCGCTGACGGGGACCGTGGCCGGGTAGGGAACACTCACCGCTTCGATGTCTCCCTGTGACCACCTTCTGAGAACCCATGAGCGGAGAAAGGAAGTGATCACGCATTGTCCCCGGGCTTCCGGCGAGCAAGGCACGCCAAAACCATGATCAAGAGTTGGGAGAGGATGAAGGCGGAGAGCCAGAAGAACGCGGCATCGGTGAAGCCGTAGGAATGGAGGCCGATGCCGAGCATGTTCGTGCCGAACCATGACCACGAGGTGATGATGTTCCCGAAGACCGCCATGACCATCATGCCGCGCTCCTTCACCATGCCGCCCCAGCGGGCGTGGAGGATGATCGCGTTCCAGATCACGATGAGCAGCGCGCCGTTTTCCTTGGGATCCCAGCCCCAGAACCTGCCCCACGATTGGTCCGCCCAGATGCCGCCGAGCACGGTGCCGACGAAGCTGGCGAGCGTCGCGAAACAGATGACCCCATAGACCATGCCGCGCATCGAGGAGGAGGTCGCGGGCGGAATGCCGCCGAAGGCGCGGCGCAGGATCCATGCGATGGCGATGCCGCCGGCGAGAAAACAGGCCGAGTAGCCGAGGGTGATGATGAGCACGTGGGTGGCGAGCCAGAAATTCGTGTCGAGCACGGCGCGCATCATTTCCAGCGTGTCGCCGGAAAGGGAAAGATGGTGCGCGACAACCAGCGTGGCGAAGCCGACCGCCGACGCGACCGCCGTGCCGATCGCGTTGCGGTGGAAAAGCTCCAGCGCGGCGCTCAGGATGATGACACCCCAGCCGATGAAAATGGCGGAGGAATAGAGGTTCGTGACCGGCGGGCGGCCTTCGAGCGCCATGCGGGTGATGAGTCCCGCGGTGTGCACCGCAAAGCCGAGCAGCAGGATGCGGAACGCGGCGACGCGCGCGGAGGAGCCGGCCCGCAGCCACGAAAACGCCGCACAAAGGAACGCCGCGACATAGAGCGCCATGGATTGGTAAAACGGCGCGATGCGGTTGAAGAGCGTTTCCGCCGAGCTTTTTCCTGATGCATCGGAGCGGTTTTCGGAAAGCCATTTCCGGTAGTCGGAAACCGCAGTGTTGAAGGTTTTGCCGTCGCCCGCGCGGTAGGAATCGCCGAGGCGGGCGTAGGCGAGCGTGGCGGGGTCGAGCTTGCCGGTGTCCGAGGAGTCGATCACGGAGTCGGGGAGTTTGCGCCAGCCCTCGTCGCCTTTGCCGGAAGGCGTGGTGAACACCTCGCTGAGCGGCGCCCACGCGAGCATCTCGCGCATCCGGGCGGAGGCGTCGCCGATGAGCGCCCGGTCGGGAGGGACTTCCTTGTTGTCGGCGGCGGCCAGCGCGGCGGTGACTTTCTCCAGAAAAAGCCCGAATTCTTTCTCCATGTTCTCTTTCTTTGGCAGCGCTAAGGCGTGCTTGAGCTGGTTGTATGAGAAGAGACTCCGCGTGAGCCGCATCAGGGCTTTCTCGTAAGTGCTGCGCGCCTGCGCATCGATTTTCTCGATCCGCGCGGCTTCCCTCTGCAGCGCGGGGAAGGCGGGCTGGAGTTGATCGAAGGAAAAGTGCTTGTCGTCATGCCCCTCCGTCCGTGTCAGGTTCACGAGTCCGAGGATATCGTCGTGATGAAGGAGGAAGATCTTCCGCGTGTCGGCTAGCGCGGGCTTGAAAGCGAGTTCCGCAAGCCATTCGACGGGTGTGCCCGGAGCGCCATCACCCGGAACTGTTTGTGTGCCGTGGATCGCCAGCAGGTTGTTGCGTGCGAGCGAATCGAGCGGCTGCACGCGTCCGTTCGAGACCACAGGCAGGGTGCCGAAGCCTTGGAAGTCGAAGCCTTCGGAAGAACGCGTCGCGCGGAACGCGTTCACGGCGAGGTAAACGACGCAGACCACAGGCAGCAGCCACGCGAGATGTTTATGTGGAAAACAGGTCATGGCGCGGTGGCGATTTTACGACGGCCGATGGCTTTGAGGAGATGACCGCTAAACACCCACAAGAGGCCGGCGGAAACCATCGCGCAGGAGATGTAGGGGAGAGTCCAGACCGGGTTCTTTACGACCTGCAGGATGGTGGTGGTGTCGTCGTTCGCGAAGCCGGATTGATAGAACGTGAGCCCCTGATAGCGCAGCGGGTGGTTCATGTAGATGACATCCTCGCGATCCTCGCTGGTCGCGGGATTGAGCAGACGGATCTTGCTGGAGAAATTTTTCGGGACGTTCGTGCCGAGGTAGCGGTCGTGGCTGAAGTCGATGAGCTTGATGGAGAACGGATGATAAAAGCGCGCCTGGCGGATCGCCATCTGCCAGCTTTTCCCGCCCGCCTGGAAGGGCTGTGTGCCGACCAGCGCGTTGGAAAGCAGCCAGCGATCCGGGGCTGCGCCGCCATCCGGCACGACGCTGACGAAGGCCGTCGCGAGATCTCGGCGATCCATCGCCGTCTCGTGAGGTTTCGCGCGCACCGCGTAGCCGATGCCCGCGCCGGTCGTCGCGCGGATGGGATCGAAGCCTTCGCCCGCCGCCTTTTCCTCAAGGATCTCACTGTTCTCGAAATGGCGGTCGATCTTCAAGGTGAAGCCCGGGAAGGAGAACGCCGCGCCGTCCTTCAGGCGGCTCTGCGGGATGGCGTGGACGGTTTCTATCCCGTTTCCGGAAAGCTCGATCACGGCCAGCTCCACCTCGCGGGGGAAGGTGGAGTAGTTCACCGTCTGACCTTCGTTGATGGTCATCTGCGCCTCCTTGCCGAGGAAGCCGGTGAGCAACTCGCCGGAGAGCATCAGCAAAATCCCGGCGTGGATCAGGATCATGCCCGCCTTGCTCCAGCGGAGTTTGAAGCGTGCACCGTGTGCGGCGAGGAGGTTCACGATCAGCAGGCAGCCGAGCAGCGAACCGCCGGGCAGAGGGATTTTGAATTCCTTCTCCCCCGGCATCACATCCCACCACGCGATCCACGAGCGGAAAAAAAGTTCCACCACCTCGTGGATGCCGAGAGTGACTTGGGAGACCGTGCCGACGAAGATCAGCAGCATCGAGAAGCCCAACAGCGTGACCGTCAGGCGCAGGGAACTCAGGAATTTTCCGGCGCTGCGTAGCATCATGGTAACGTCGCCGGAGAGCCTCGCCCGCGATGGGAGTTGCGTCAACAACATGCGGAGAGCGCACGCGTCCCAATTCCCTTGTCATCCCGGCCGGGTTTGGGGATAACGGCATCGGTTATGGATTGGCGGCTTCCCCTGTTTCTTCTCGCTCCGGTCTCGCCGTTGCTCGCGCAGCGGATGGAGATCGGGGACGTGCGCCAAGTTTTAGCGCAGGCGGTTCGGGAGGCGCAGGTCATCTCGTCGGCGAATAACCGGGTGATCGCGGTCACCGACCGCGAGGGGCACGTGCTGGCGGTGTGGGATGTGAACGGCGCGGCCGCCCCCAATCCGACACCCTCCATCGTCGCGGATGTGATCTCGAAAGCGGGAGCGGCGGCATTTCTCAGCAGCGACCAGCACGCCTTCACTTCGCGCACGGCGGCGTTCATCGTGCAGAACCATTTCCCGCCTGCCGTGGAAAACCGCCCCAACGGCCCGCTGGTCGGCGTGAATTTCTCGAGCATGGCGTTCTCGGACACGAATAAATACAAAGCCCCATCCGCTGCGGGCACCTTTCCCTTGCCGCCGGTTCCCGGCGTGAACGACCTCGGCAGCGCGACGCCCGCCGACGCGTTCCGCAGCGTGCCGTTCACCTCGCTGCTCACCTTGCCCGCCGCCGTTTCCAGCCCCGGTGGAGTGCCGCTTTTCAAAAACGGCGTGCTCGTCGGCGGCATTGGCGTGGTGGGTTTCGCGGACACGCCTGTCGCGGATTTCGACATTTTTTTCCAAACGAACATCAACGAGCGCATCGCGCTGGGCGGGCAGGCGGGCTTCCGGCCGGCTCCGGCTTTCGGCGGAAACAACGTCGCAATCGATGGCGTGCGGCTGGCCTATGTGGTCGGCGCCGGTTCGGAAAACATCGTGGCGAATCCCGCCGCATTCCTGGCTGCGAACGGCAGCGCCGTGAGCTTTGCCGATATTGATGGCGCGGCCGCCTCGGCGGACGATGGCCCGGTGGATTACTCGCCGAAAGCCTCGCCGCCCGCCGTGGTCTATCCGAACCCTTTCGGCCTCACCGGAACCGGCGGCGTGCCGGGCCAGCTCCGTTCCGCGATCCGCGCCGATCCTTTGCTTGGGACGATCGCGGGAGCCGCGCGGCTCAGCGCCGCCGAGGTGGAAAGCATTCTGAGGCTGGCGGCGGAGCGCTCGCAGATCACCCGCGCCGGGATCCGCCTGCCTCGCGGGCAGATCGCACAGGTCTGGATTTCCGTGGTGAACAATCCCGCGGTGGGCGGCGTGGAGCCGGTTGTGCTCGGCACCTACCGCACGCCGGACGCGACGATTTTCAGTTGGGACGTGGCCGTGCAGAAAGCGCGGACAGCGCTGTTCTACTCTCGCGGCCTGGAACGCGGCTCGCCGCGGGCGTTTTCCTCCCGCTCGGTCGGCTTCCTCTCGCAGGACATCTATCCGCCAGGCATCGGCGACAACCCTCCCGGCCCGTTCTTCGGTTGGCAGGAATTCTATTCGCTGAGTGGCGGGACGGTTCCATCCGCCCCGATCAACCTGAACGTGCCTAACGGCATCACGATTTTCCCCGGAGGTTTCCCCCTTTATCGTAACGGCGTCCTCATCGGCGCGATCGGTGTTTCCGGCGACGGCATCGAGCAGGACGACATCGTCGGCGCGAGTGGAGCGAAGAACTTTCTGGCACCGCAGACCAGCCGCGCCGACAACTTCGTTTACGAAAGTGCCCGCCTCCCTTACGCGAAATTTCCGCGGGCCTCTTCGAGTTTCTGAGGGGCTTCCATCAGAAACCGAGCAGCATGATGCGGTAGATGCCGGATTTTTCCTGCGGCATCGGGAAGGTAACGGAGGTTTCCTCGCCAGTCGCGAGGACGGGGGCTGGGGGCGCGTTGATCCAAGCTTGGTTGACGAGGATTTGGAGCTGATAGCTGCGGCCAGGGATGCTGTCCCAAGTGATGGTAAGCTGGTTCGTGCCACCGACCCGCTCGATGGAGGATCTGAATTTCTCGATGATGAGGCGCACCTCTTGGTTGAACGTGTCCGCCACGTAAACGTTGCCGATTGCGTCGCAGACGGCGGAGTTCGGGTGCGAAAGCGTGTGATCCGCGAAGAGCGAGACGTTGCCGTCGGCGGTGAGGCGGAAAAGGGCGTTTCCGAAGGATTCGCAGATGATGAAACCGCCTTCGGGGTGCGGGGCGATGTCGGTGGGTTCACAGAAACGCGCCTCAAGACGCGGCCCGGATTTGCAAGCGGCTTCGAGCGGATTTCCCGCGAAGGTGGAGACGGCCGCTTGCGGGGTCATGCGGCGGATCGTGTGGTTCATGGAGTCGGCGATGTAGAGGTCGCCGTCCGCTCCGATGCACAGGCCCATGGGCGAGGAAAAGCGCGCGTTGACGCCGGAGCCGTCGGTGGTCCCCCACTCACCCGCCTTACCCGCGAGGGTGGTCACGCTGCCGTTGATGCTGACTTTGCGGATGATTTGGTTGCCGGTGTCGCTGACATATAAAAATCCGGCGGGAGCGTAGGCGATGCCGCTCGGGCCGTTGAAACGGGCGGCTGCGCCCGTGCCATCGAGATTGGTGGCGACGGAGGTGAAGGCTCCGCCGTAGTCCAGACTGATATCATCCGCGCTGCCGAGATCGCCGGCGAGGGTGGTGACCGCGCCGTTCGCGGCGATGGCACGGATGCAATGGTTTCCGCTGTCCGCCACGTAGAGCGTGCCGTTAGGGGCGACGGCGATGTCCGCCGGAAAATTAAAACGCGCTGCGGAGCCGACACCATTCACCGCCCCAGATTCGCCGGGTTTGCCGGCCAGAGTGGTGACGACACCGCCCGGCGCAACCTTGCGGATCACGTGGTTACGGGCGTCGCAGATGTAGAGGTTGCCTTGGGCGTCGCGGGCGAGGCCCATCGGGTCGTTGAAGCGCGCGCCGCCGCCGGTTCCGTCCTGATGACCGGCCTGGCCGCTGGCACCCGAGACGGGAGCGATGGCCTCAGCGCCTAACTGCGCGGAGCCGACGAGCAGCAAAAACGATAGGATGGGATAGGCTTTCATCGTCCGATTTCCTTGGGGGCTCTTCTTTTCCTCAAACGGCCGGTGGGCGCGGAGGGCTCGTCGTCTCCCGCCGAGGCTGGGACGGCGAAATCCTCGGTGGGCGCGAGCGTTCGCTTCCAGGCATCGGTGAGCGAACCGTTTTCCCCGTGCTTCACATCGGAGACTCGGTAGGACCCGCCGCTCGGCTTGCGGTAGAAGGCCGCCATTTCCTCAATGCTGAACGGCCGCGAACCGCGCCGCCCGAAGACCACGGTCTGGTTGCCGCTCTCGTCCACCACGCGGTCGCGGTCGAGTCCGCGGGACACCGTGACCGCCGGCCCCTTGGTCGGGTAGGTCGCGATCAGCTTCGGCTCCGGCTTGGGCGAGAAACCCATGTGGCCGGGGACGTTCTCCGGCGAGATCAGTTGCACGATGCGCAGGCCGTTGCGGCCGTCCGCGACATGCGCATACATCGAGGCGCTGACCGAGCCGATCTGCACGTCGCGGGCGTCGTTGATGAGTCCGCCGGCGGTGAAATCGGAGAGCTTGCGGGGTTTTTCGGGATTCTTGATGTCGATGATCGCGAGCCCCTGCGAGCCGTTGGCGACGTAGAGATAGGTCCGCGCGGCGTAGAGGCCGTTCGCCTCGCCCAAACTAACGGAAGCGCCGTGGATCGGCTGCGGTTTCGCGGGGTTGGAAATATCGAAGACCTTCACGCCGTCCGCATCGGTGACGAAGCAATAATGCCATTGCACGGCGGACTGGCGGGCATCGCGCAGGAAGGGGCCCGCATAGCCGCCGGCCATCAACGGTTTTTCCGGGTTCAGGACATCGACCACCGCCAGCCCCCGCGCGGTGGTGATGTAGAGCCATTGCCCGGCCATCCACGAATGGCGCGCGCCGTCGAGAGCGCCGTTCGGATTATAGGAGGCTGCCTTGCGGATGAAATTGTTCTCCGGGTTGCCGTCGAGCAAGGTCGCGACATCCGCGACGATCAGGCCTTCTTTGAGATCGGTCACGAAGGCGTAGCCGTGGTAATCGGGGATCGCCCGCTCCTCGTTTGCGGGAAGGCGCTTGCGCTTCGGATCGTTGATCAGGGTGCTGGGCAGCGTGATCGAGGTGGCGTGGGCGGATTTGATGAAGGTTTTCTGGCCCAGCGCGGAAACGGGCGTGGTCACGATGCGCTCGGAGAAATTCTTGTTGTCCACGTTCGCGACATCGAAGACGCCGAAGCCGTTTTCCCCGAGAGCCGCGTAGAGGTATTCGCCGCGCAACTGGAGGTCGAGCGCGCCGCCCTTGGCGTGGTGATGGTGGGCGGTTTTCAGCACCGAGTTGTTTGAAAGGTGCTGCTGGTAGAAATCAGGGTAAGCGTATTTGTGCAGGTGGCTGCCGATCGCCGCTTGGGGTTCCGTGCGCTCCGTCCAGACCACTGCGTTGAGGCCGTGGTCGTCGGTGCCGACATAGGCGAACCTTCCGAAAAAGTTGACCGTGCCGGTGCCGAAGCCGAGGAGCTGGGTCATGACCGCGTTGTTGTCGTTGTCCTCGGAAAGATGGCAGTCCGTGCAGTTCTTCGTGGTGCCGACGCCACTGGTGGTGTGGGCGAAGTGGGGGTTGAACGCCTGGCCGGAATAGCCCTCGGCGGAAACCGTCTGCTGCTGGGTATAGAGCCACTCGCGGTTCGCGCCCTGCGAGCCGACGACCATCGCGCTCGACGAGCGGAGCACCGCGAGGCGGTTGTCCTTCGCCGTGCTGTCCTTGCCGAGCATGAAGACATCGTCGCGGACGACCTGCGGGTTGTAGGAACTGAAGTTCCGCGTGGTGGTGCCTTCGAACTTGTTCGCGGCCATCTTGTAGTTTGCCTCCATCGGGATGTGGCAGCCGAAGCAGCTTGTCGCCCACGAGGTGTGGCAGGTCTGGCAGTCCATGGCCTCGTTGCTGTGGGCGAGTTGCTTCGCGCAGCCTTTCTGATCGTCCGGCACCGCGCCCCAGGTCTTGCCGTCGCGCTTCAGCGTTTTCGCATAAGCGCTCATGATGTTGTAGTGCTCGGATTTTGGATCGACGGTGTCGAGCGTCTGCGGGACATCCCATTTGAGGTTCGGATCCATCGAGGATTGCTGGATCAGGCTCTTGCCGTCCGCGCTCCAGGTGAAACGCGGGCCGAAGGGCGTGTTGCTTTCACGCAGGTCGATGGGTTTCACCTTGCCGTCTTTCGAGAGCGTGCCGCCCTTGCCGGATGTTAGGAGAGTCGTGCGCGCGCTGACGGTGCCGTGGCAATCCACACACATGATCGCGGTGGCCGCCCTCGGCTCGACGTAAAGCAGGCCGTTGCCGTGCGCGTCGTTGAGGAAATGGCAATCGACGCACTGCATGCCGAGCGCGAGGTGGACGTCCTTGAGGTGGACGGCCTTCTTGAACTTGTCCTTGTCGGCGTGGTCGATTTTGTCGCCTTTGAGCGTGAGCAGATTGCCTTCGCGGTCTTTCTTGAAAACGGCGCGGAACATCCAGCCGTGGCCGTGATAGTCGGCGAACTGGGTGTTCTTCAGCTTGGGGTTCAGCTCGGCGGATTTCTCGAGGAAATTCACATCGCCCCACAGCCCGCGGGCGGCGGCGGCCTCGGGGTTGCGGCGCAGGGATTCCGCCATCTCCTCATCGGTGGGGTTCTTCTGCTTTTTCGGATACATGAACTCGGCGTCGGATTCCTGATCCCACCAGATGTATCCGAGGTAGGGGTTCACGAAGAGGTTGCCCTGGTGCATGTGGCACGTCATGCACTGGCTCGACGGGATGCTGCGGGTGAACTTGTGGGCGATGGGATGACCCTTCTCCCTCTTGGAAATCATCGGATCGGGGTTGAAGGATAGCCCTTGATTTCCGAAGGCGCTATACCATCCGGAGTTCGAGGGCGAGCGGTCGTTGGCGTAAACCACGTGACAGGCGGTGCAGCCGCTGGAACGGTAATCGCCGGGGCGGTCGTTCGATCCGAAGAAGTCGAGCAACGGATCGTGGAGGCGGGTCTTGTGCGCGCCGATGATGACGGGATCGACCCGCGAGAAGGTGCCGAGACCGCGCTCGCCGAGGCGGCGGAACGGCCTGCCGGGTGGCTCGAAGGGATCGGGGTTGCCGATTTCCGCGAGCCGGGTGCCGCCTTTCTCGAAGATGCGGAACAGGTTGCCGGGCTGCGTGATGTTGAAGCGTGGCAGCGGGAAAATGGCCTGCACGATGCCCATCTTTTTCTGCATCTCCGGCGTGACCTTGATCGGGCTTTGCAGGGCGAGCGGCACGCCGTTCGCGCCGTAGGCCTGGCCGAAAATCGAATCCTTCGCGGGATACGCGCCGTTGTTGTAGGCAGCCGCGCCCCACAGCATCGCGCCGTGCCGCATCATGCTGTGGTTCACATGATCGACGGACTCGGCGTGGCATGTGCCGCAGGTTTCCTTGGCGACGCGGAGGTCGCCGGGGTTCACGAACTTGATGAACTCGGGCGACTCGTGGTTGAGCAGGACGGTGCTGTCGCTCGGGTTCGCGGAGCTTTCGAAAAACAACGGGTTGCGCGGCGCGGGGTGCGCCTGGCGCATGGTGAGGCCCGAGGTGGGGTCGCCGCCGTGGCAGTCCGTGCAGCCGAGTCGGACGAACTCGCTGCCGTGCGGGTCGTGCGCGTTCTCGTGGCACTCGATGCAGCCTTTGCTTTTGGCCATCATCGTCGCGACGGATTGGTCGACCTTGTTAGGCCTGGGGATCGCGACTTCCGGTTTGGGTGTTTCCCGCACGGCGATGGGCGGCCCGAAGAGACCCGCCGGAGCGGGCCGGTCCTGGGAGCGTGCGGGAATGGCCGCGGCGCAGGCAGCCAGCGCGAACGAGATCCGCAAATGTTTTTCGAATCCGGTCATCGTTAGAAGGTCATGTTTGCTGAGAGGAATCCGCTGTAAAGGACATCCGGCACGTCCTGGGAGTTGGACGACGTGAAGCCGGCGACACCGGGCGAGGAAACGCGGTAAATGTCCTTGTAGCCCGCGCCGGGGAGCAGCATCCCGAGACCGGCGGAGAGGCGGATGTTGTCCGTGAGCAATGGCCGGTATTCCACGCCGAAGCTAACATCCCAGCCGATTTCCCGGTCGATTTCACCCGTGACCAGCGCGGTGGAGATCGCGTCGGTTTCCATGAACAGCAGGTAGTTCAGGTTGGCGAACAGCCGCGTCTTCGGCGTGATCTCCCATTCCTCGCCGACGCCGGCGATGAAGATGCCGGGGTTCACGAAGCTGGACTGGCCGAGGAATTTGTTGGAGCTGAGGTCGGGGATCAGGCTCAGGCGTTGTTTGAGCGCGACCGCCGTGCCGCCGAGGTTCATGCCCTGCCTTTGCCAGTAGCTGAACGGGCCGCCGATGAAATTCGGGTTGTCCACGATGGCGTCCCAGCCCGTCGCGGTGTCGTCGGTCGCGTTGTCATCGCCTGATCCATAGAAGAGCGTGAACTTGTGCCGCATCCAGTCGGTGTCCACGGACAGTTCAAGCGCCGCCATCCACGCGCTGATGTCCACCGAGCGCCCGGCGATGCCGTTGAGTTCGTCCTCGCCGAAGACATGATAGAGCGAGTGGCTGATGTTGGCGCGACCGATGTGGCCCTCGCCGTTCCAGCCGATGTAGTAGGCCTCAAGCTCGTGCGGGGCGATGGTGCCGATGGGAGCCGGGCGGACGATGTTTCCCGCGCTGTCATAGGTCAGGCCGTCGCCGCCATTGTCGTGGTTGGCGAGGAAACTCATCTGGGCGGTGTAGCCCTTGAAGAGGAAATCCTGGCAATACAGGTTGGCGACGAACACGTTCTGGTCGCGGTCATCCCAGGTATTAAGCTCGGAGAAGGACTCCTTTTCGAAAAGGTCGAAGAGCGCGAGATTGTATTGCAGGCGGTTTTTCGCGAGGTTGCCGAACATGCGGTATCCCCAGTTCGAATCGGAGAACACGTGGCCGCGGAAATCCGCGTTGAAGATCTGCGTGCCCACCCGCATCGCGGCGAAGTCGTAGTTCTCCGAGAGATCCAGCAGGTGCGACTCGAAGAAAAACTGCTGCAGCGCGAGGTGGTCTTCGAAGCGGTCGGTCGCATTCGTGCGGTGGAAGTCGGCGTCGGCAGGGAAGAGCAGGGGATCGAGAAAAAGGTCGATGTCACCGGGGTTCACGTTACCGGGATTTCCCCCGAAGGAGAAGCCCGGCGGCGGGCGAGTCGAACGCCCGGGGCCGCGCGGGTCGGGCGAGACGACGGTCGTTTCATAACCGGAAATGTAGTTCGTGTTGAAAACAGGCTGGATGCGGAAAAGCCACTCCACCGGTTTGAACGAGGTTTCCCCCTTGAAAATTTCGAGCGTCAGGCTGGTGTTCGTGATGACAACCTCCTGATCGCCACGCCCATAAAACTCCGAGCCGAACGGCCGCGCGGTGCTGACGCCCGATGGAACCGGAATCTCGTGCACCTCAAGGTCAACGATGTGCTGGAACGCCAGCGAGGCGAAGATGTCTTGGCCGTAAACCGGAACATCCCCCTTCAGTTTGCTCTGGTAATAGGGGTGCCAGAGATACGGCGTCGCTTTCTCGTAAGGCGTTTCCGCAAGGCTGGGATCCTCGTAGCGATCCCACACACCGGTCGGGATGAGATAACGGTTTTCGACGGGAGTGGTGTGTTCGGGATACTCGACGGGGTCGTGGTGGCCCGCGTGCCAGTGCTCGTAGATGCGCTCCTCGTAGCGCACGCCTTTCCTCGGCAGCAGCAGCGCGCCGGGGATGTCGGGTTCGTAGGGTTCCTCCTCGCCTTGGACCATCTCGACGTCCAACCGACCGCGCGTCACCCTCCGGCGAGGCAGGGTCATGTCTTCGCGAATGTCCGCGGTGAATTTCGGAAACTCCTTCGGCACACCCGCATCCCGCCGGAAGAAACGGTCGTCGCCAAGGCCGAGATCGTCCTTGAAAAAACGCCCGAATCCCGCCTCCGCTTCGATGGAAGGGATCAAAGCGCCTCCCGCGCCCGCTGCTTTGGTCGCGCCCATCCCCGGATCGGGGTTGAACTCGGAAGGCGGCAGCGGAGCATCCTCGGTCACCGTGGTTTCCGACTCGATCTCGAAAACGGGCAACGCGGGCTCGCGCTCGATTTCGACACCCGCGTCCGGGGAAAATGAGTCCGGGCTTTCCGGCACGGTCAGCGCGCGGAGTTGCTGCGCGGTCATGCGGTCGGGGCGTTCCTCGCCGGGCGCGAGATCCCATTCCGGCGTCCGTTTGTGGGGCGGATGGTAGCAGGTCGTCAGCAGCACGCCCGCGCAGGAAACCGCGAACCGTCGGCCCGTTCTCAAAAATACGCCGGTCATTTTCTCATCACTTCCATTGATGGCGGCTTCTTTAGTTATTCGGCGCCAGGCTTCAGCAGCCCGTCGAGCATCCTGACAAAGTGCTCCGCCACATCCACATCGAAGCTCTTCGGTGGCGGGGCGGCCTTGAAAAGCTCGTCGAGCGCCCCCTCGGCGAACGCCGGTTTCTGGCCGGATGCGATGAGGGATTGGTTCAGCCGGTCGATGGCCAGCGCCACGCGCTCGGCATAATACCCGACCGCCCACATCCGGTATTCATCGGCCACCGTCCCGAAAGCGCCGACCTCGAAGGGCTTGCGGTTCCGCATGAGTCTGTCGAGCGCCGCGCGGGTTTGCGCGGCAGTCATCGGCGCGCCGGAAATCCTTTTCGCGTAGTCATCCGCCGCCCTAACAATGCCCGTTCCCGCGCCGTCCTGCCAGCCGGTTCCGCTCGCCGCGAGCAGCTCCTTGATGGCCTCGATCTCCGCGTTCCTACGCTCGCCGGGTTCGCGGACGGCCTGCGCCGCAGCCTCGCGCAAGGCCACCGCCTGTCCGACGAGCCACGTCTTCGCGTGAGAGAAATCCGCGTCCTCGCGCCAATGCTTCGGCTCCTCAACCAGCAGCCCGTCGAGTTCGAAGATCAGCGGCGGATGGTTTGCTTTCACGAGTTCGTCGCTCAGGTTCTGGTGGCAGGCGACGCAGCTGTTCGCACGCTGGTAGGCGCTTCCCAAAGGCCGCATCCCCAGCTTTTCCAGCGCCGCCCGCGGGTATTCGGGGCGGGTGTGCGAAAGGATCCAGCTCTCGGCACCGCCATGGCAGTTCGCGCAGGAGAAATCCTTGTCCCCGGCCTGGCTTTTCGTGGAGGGTGCGAGCAACGCAGGCTCCACATTCCGCATCGGCGCGTGGCAAACCGTGCAGCTCGCCGAGCCCGCGGCACTCTCAATCCCCATCTTCCGCGCCATCGCTGCGGATTGCCCGTTCGTCAAAGTCGCGGAGGCGTGGAAGTGCGGGTCGGAGCGCTTCCAGATGGGGTAAGCCCCCCTGTCGAGCCCCGCGCCGCCGTGGCAACCGCTCGTCGCACAGGAGTCCGAGCCCAGCACTCTCGAAGCACCCGCCGGCTCACCCGGGGCGGCCGGCGACAAGCAGACCGAAACCATCACCGCAACGAATCGTGATCCTCCCCGCATCTGGCAAGTTTTCTAAGGCTCCGGTCGCCGTCGTGGCAAGCCAATTAACCATTCAGCCGCCTGGCGAAGCGGCGGGAGGAATCTGGTAAATTTCAGTTAGGCGCGGATGCAACGACCTTCGCCGAAGTAGGGAGTTGACCCGGCGCGGCGGATTTGGTTTTTCTCCACCGCAGGTCGGAAACGGTGCTCATGTTGTGTTAAGGATGGTCCCGGGCCGCCCGACAGGATCACCTAAATCCGGCTCCGGCAGCAACCAACCCCACCGCTTGGACGTGAACCCAGAGATCCTGCTTCGTTCCTCCGCTTTCTCGGATCCTATCTTGATCGTGGGCATGGGAGGGGCGGCACTCATGCTGGGATACATCGCCACGCAGTGGTGGGCGGCCACGAGCAGATACGCCTTCGAGGCGAAGCGGAGCCGCCTGGAACTGGACTCGCTGGGCAAGAAAATCGAGGTGCTCAACCTGAAGGCGCAGGCCGCGCCCGAGGTGGCGTGGAACGGTTACCGCAAGTTCACCGTCGCCCGCAAGGTGGAGGAATGCGAGGAAACCTACTCCTATTACCTGTCGCCGCACAACGGCAGGCCCCTGCCCGCTTTCAAGCCCGGCCAATACCTGACCTTCGAGCTCCAGCCGCCCACCGCTCCCAAACCCCTGATCCGTTGCTACTCGCTTTCTGACGGGGCTCTCAGCGACGACCACTACCGCGTCACGATCAAACGGTTCATGAAATCCGACGGAACGCCGGGCGTCATCTCCAACTACTTCGCCGACCATGTGAAGGAAGGCGACATCCTCAACGTGAAAGCCCCCTCCGGGAAATTCTACCTTGATGTCGAGGTGGACCGCCCGGTGGTGCTTATTTCAGGCGGCATCGGTATCACACCGATGCTGGCCATGGCCCGCATCCTCACCCACATGAAGGATCCCAGGGAGATCTATTTCTTCTTCGGCTGCCGCAACAGCATGGATCACATGTTCCTCGACGAGGTGATCGAGCTGCAGAAAAACAACCCGAACATGCGGCTGCACATCTGCTACAGCCGCCCGCTGGCGTCGGATATTGAAGGCGAGCACTACAACCACAACAGCCGTGTCACCATCGAGCTGATGAAGGAAGTCCTGCCCTCAAGCAATTACGAATACTACCTCTGCGGCCCCGGCCCGTTCATGGATTCGCTCGTCACCGGCCTCTACGATTGGGGCGTGCCGAAGAAGGATGTGAAATTCGAGGCCTTCGGCCCCGCCACCGTCAAGTCCGGCCCCAAGGAGGCCGCCGCCGCCGACACGCCCGCGATGCAGATCGAGTTTTCCCGTTCCGGAAAGACCCTGCCTTGGGAACCCGAGTCGGCGAACCTGCATGAGTTCGCCGAGAAGCACGGCATCGTGATTGAAAAAAGTTGCGGCGCGGGAAGTTGCGGTTCCTGCGCGGTGGCGATCAAGAAAGGCAGCGTCGCTTACGATCTCGAGCCCAGTTTTGATGTGGAGGAAGGAAGCTGCCTGACCTGCATCTGCCGCCCGGCCGGGAATATGGTGATCGATGCCTGAAGCTCTCGTCATGGCAATCTCCGACACCAACCTGACCGGCATCACCCGCCAAGCGGCCCGTCCGAAACGATGGGACGATCCGCTGGATCCGGACATGAGCGAGGCGACGCTCGACATGCTTCTGGCCTCGGAGCCGTTCGCCAGCATGGATCCGTCCCGATTCCCCGCAGGCACCCCATTGCGCGAGATTCTGCGGGCCGACACCGCGGTGCGCGAATACGCTCCCGGCGAGATCATCCTTCGCAAAGACGACTACGGCACCTCCGCCTTCCTCATGCTCGACGGCGAGGTGGACGTGGTGATCCGCCCCGACATCGATCCCGAGCTTTTGGGCCGCGCGCCGAGCGTGAAGAAAAGCTTCGGCGCGCGCCTCGCGCAGCTTTGGAACAACAACCCGGAACCCGAAGGCTGGCGGACACGCTCGCCGCGCGCGGGCGACAACATCAAGGGCTCGATCAACAAACAGCGGAGTTCCGTTTACCTCCAGGACTACCCGCAGATCGTTTCCGGTTCGCAGACCGCCAAGCTGGGAGCGGGCAGCATGTTCGGCGAAATTTCCGCGCTCAGCCGGATGCCGCGCACCGCGACGGTCGTCGCCTTCGCGCCGCAGACACGCCTGCTGGAGTTCAGTTGGGAAGGCCTGCGCGACATCATGAAATACGATGCCGCGCTGAAAACGCGGATCGACAAGATTTACCGCGAGAACTCGCTCAAATCCTTCCTCAGCCACCACCCGCTTTTCAGCCACCTCGACGAGGCCAGCTACCGCGAGCTTTGCGACGAAGCGCAGTTGGAAACCTACGGCGACTACAATTGGTCCGGCGCCTACAAGCGGCTGGCCAAGGACGGCGAATCATCGACGACCGCCAACGAGCCGGTGATCGTCAGGGAGGGCGAATACGTCAACGGCGTCCACATGATCCGCGCCGGGTTCTGCCGCGTCAGCCAGAAGTTCGGCGGCGGCGAGCGCACGCTCAACTACATCGGCGCGGGCAGCGTGTTCGGCCTCGGGGAAATGGCGAACCATTGGCAGAAGCCCGATGACGGCCTGCAAGCGCGGCACACGCTCCGCTCGCTGGGATACGCCCACCTCATTTTCATCCCCACCGCCGCGCTGGAGAAGTTCGCGAACCGCAAGTGGGCGGAGGAACAACTCGGTTCGCCGCTCCTGCCCGACATCACCGACACGGGCCTCGGCGAGGACGGGGAAGCCCCTCCGGCCGGCCTCATGGAGTTCATGGCGGAGCACCGTTTCCTGAACGGCACCAAGTCGATGGTCATCGACATGGATCGCTGCACCCGCTGCGACGACTGCGTCCGCGCCTGCGCCTCCACCCACGACGGCAACCCGCGCTTCCTGCGCCACGGACCGATGATCGACAACCTGATGATCGCCAACGCGTGCATGCATTGCGTCGATCCCGTCTGCATGATCGGCTGTCCCACCGGCGCGATCCACCGCACCAGCTTCGGCGGCGAGGTGGTCATCAACCCCGGCACCTGCATCGGCTGCGGTGCCTGCGCCGCGAACTGTCCCTACGATTCGATCCGCATGGTCGAGGTGCGATCCTCGAAAGGCGAGTTCCTCGTGGACGAGGATTTCCAACCCATCCTCAAGGCCACCAAGTGCGACTTCTGCGTGGAGCAGACCAGCGGCCCGGCCTGCATGAACGCCTGCCCGCACGACGCCCTCAGCCGCACGGACCTGACCCGCATCACCCCCCTCGCCCAGTGGCTAAAAAGGAAATAGAAATCATCCGCCGCCGTTTCGCGGGCATCTTTCTGACCACCCTGCTGGTGGCCGGGTTGGTCGCGGCTTACGTGGGATTCGCGTCCTCGTATCCGCGCCACCCCTACCTCAGCGGCTGGGTGCTGCTCGCGGTGATGCTCTTCCTCACCTTCTTCAATCTCCGGAAAAAAGTCCCCTTCCTCCGCATGGGCAGCGCCGGTTTCTGGCTTCAACTGCATGTCTATGTCGGCCTCTTTTCCGGCGCGTTGTTCATGGCGCACATCGGTTTTTCGTGGCCGCACGGCCTGCTGAACCAAATCATCGCGGGGAGCTTCGCCATCGTGTTCGTCACCGGCGTGCTCGGGCTTTGGATCAGCCGCGCGTTCCCGAAACGACTCACCGACGCGGGCTTCGAGACGCCGTTCGAGCGCATCCCCCAGGTGCGCAACCATCTCCGCGCGGAGGCGGAGGCACTGGTGCTCGCGGGAGTGGACGGCCAGACCTCGCCGGTGATCGCGGAGTTCTACACGAAGAAACTCGGCCTGTTTTTCACGAAACCCTGCAACCTCCGGGCGCACTTGCGCCGCTCCCAAGCCCCGCAAGCCGCCCACCGCTCGCAGTTCGACGAGATCCAGCGGTATGCCCGAAAATCCGAGTGCGAGATGCTCGACAAGCTCGCCGATCTCGTCGAGCGCAAGCACCTGCTCGACTACCAATACGCCCTCCAGCTCACCCTGCGGCTGTGGCTTTTCGCCCACATCCCGCTCAGCTATTCCCTGCTCATCCTCAGCGTGGCGCACATCATCGTCGTCCATTCGTTCTCCGGATCCGCCCCATGAAAAACGACAGGAAATCCCCGGAATTCGCCTCCAACGAGTATGTCCGCCCCAACCTGAACTGGGAATGCGGCCATACCTGCGAGGGCTGCCCGTGCCGGATCGGCCCCTCGCCGAAGGGCAAGTGCCGCGCCACCTACGAGTGCTCGCCCAGACTCGTCGTGAAGCCCGGCGAGTCGAAAGGCCACTGGACCTGCACCCGCCCGAAATCCGGCGGCGGCAAATGCGAGAACGGCCCGCTGCCCGACGGCACCTGCTGCAACGCGATCCCGAAATGCCAGCCGCGCCGCACCCTCCGCTCCGTGCGGAAACGCGCCGTCATCTTCACCTGCATCGCGACGGTCCTGCTCCTCTTCGTCGGAATCAGCCGCAGCATGCGCGACGACTTCGTCAATCCCGGCCCGATCTCCAGTGTCCACGCCAGCGAGCATTTCGCCAAGACGCACCGGGAAATGTCCGGCGACGCCAGCACCTGCGCTGCCTGCCATGCTGGCGCGAAGGACGGCGCCGGCTCCTGGCACACGAAAGCCCTCGGCGCCTTCAAGCAAGGCCTCGCCCCCGCCGACCTCATCAAGTGCGGCCCCATCGAATCCTCCGCCATGGACAAGAGCTGCCTCGCCTGCCACCAGGGCAAGGAGTTTCACCAGCCGAACATGCCGGCCGATTTCGCCTGCCACGAATGCCACAAGGAGCACGGCACCAGCGGCTTCATGCCCCCGGTGGACAACGCCTATTGCACCGCCTGCCACGGCTCCGCCGATCTCATGGCGAAATCCCGCGAGCTCGGCACGGGCGCGAACCCCCACGCCACCCCGGCCGGCGGCGATGGCAAAACCCAGCCCCGCGCGCGCCCCGAGGGCGGCTACACGGAAGTCATCACCGCCTTCCACACCGACCACCCCGAGTTCCGCCAGATCAAGGACAAGGTGAAGGACACCAACACGCTCAAGTTCAACCACGCCGCCCACATGGGCAAAGGCAACATGCCGCGCGAGCTCAACTGCGCGGAGTGCCACCAGCAGGACAGCCGCGGCGAATACCAGCTGCCCATCACCTACGGCAAGCACTGCGCGGAGTGCCACACCCTTCAGTTCGATGAGAAAACCCCCGGCCTCACCTTGCCGCACGGCGATCCCTACTACGTCCGCGCCTTCCTCCGCAGCCTCAACATCCAATACGAGGAATTCGGCCGCGACGTCGAGGGCGTCACCCGCCGCGAGGATCTGATCGAATATATCCGCGGAAAACGCGCCGCCATCGAGGGGCAGTACAAAACCGGCGAGGATCTCGAGCAAATGGTCTTCTTCTCCGACAAGGGCACCAAGTTCGCCGACGGCCAGCGCGCCGCCTTCACCGGATGCGCCGTCTGCCATGACGTGAAACCCGCCGAGGCTGCCAACGCCACGCCCAAGATCGAGAAGGTCGGAGTCCCCGTCCGCTGGATGACGCTCGGGAAATTCAACCACTCCCTCCACCAGAAAGGCCTCACCTGCCTCGACTGCCACGACGTGATGAAAAGCGAGCTCACCAGCGACCTCAACCTGCCCTCCATCAAGTCCTGCATCGACTGCCACAGTCCGCAGGGCGGCATCGACCACCGCTGCACGAGTTGCCACACCTACCACAACCCCAGCAGCCCGTTCACCCCCCTCGGCGAATCACCCGCCGAACCCGGCCAGTGAACCCCACCCCGCCTTCACAAGCCCGACGGACGTTAGATGCGCGCCCACCGGCGCGGTTGAAGAGAGTTTGAAATGAGATTGAGGAGCTTACGGCCGGTTGGTGCGTCACGACTTGTTCGCTTGTATTTTTGAAGAGGCCAGACATTAATAGGTGTGGCGTCGGCTCAAGGTGGGCCGCCTGTGCCATCTTGACCTGTCGGATTCAGCGGTTTGGGCATCCGATTGTCTTGGCTAGAACTCACGATGGAGCGCGAGGTGCGGCTTCCGGGTCCTGAGATGACATAGTTAGTCGGGAGCAAGTCGCCTTGCTGTTTGGCGAGTCGTTGTTCTTGGACTGTTTGTTGGATCAACTCTCTCACGTGTGGTGGCAGCGGGCCGAAGGTGCCTTTTCCTGCCAGAGGCGAGGTGGCGACCAGCTTGGCGATGTCGATGGTGACCGGTTCGGGGATCACTGTGGCATTCGGGTGCATGATGATCATCTTGCCTGCCGGCACTGCGACGCTGGTTTTACTGCCGTTGATCGAAAGCCTTTGGGTGCCCTCGAGGGTGAGGAGTTTGATCCATCCCCCGGGGCTGTACTCGAACATCACCGTAGTTCCGGTGATGGCCGCGGTGACGGTGGCGGTGCGGATGGTGGCTCCTCCCGCGTTTTTGGGAACCTGGAGTAATACGGACCCTTGTTTTAACTCCACGTTGCGCCCGCCTTCGCGAAAGCTGAAAACGGAGTTCTGCCCCAAGCGGGTGAGCGTGCTGTCGTTGAAGGTGAGTTCCGTGCGCGATTGGCGGCCGGTCTGCACCGACGATGGCGTGGCGACTTTCTCGCCGACCGTGGCGAGGTGGGCGGCGCTTGAGCCTGGATAGACTTGCACTTCATTGACGGCGACGGTCACGCTCGCCGTGCGGAGCGTTTCGGCGGCGGCGGCGGCGGCGGCGGGGACGAGCAGGGCGAAGAGCGGGATGAGAGTTTTCATAAAAGTTAGAATGAGTAGTTCACACCGAATCCGATTCCAGATTGCCACGCTTCGAAATCATTGGCATCAAGATCAGTATTGGAGTCGTGGTTGGTGTAAAAGACGTTGGTGTAGATGATGGCGTCCTTGCATGGCGTCCACGTAAGTTCCAGTCCGACGATGTGGTTCCAGTCTTCACGCCCGTCATGTTTGAAGTCCCACATCGATCCCGTCCACGAAAGAGTGGAGCTGAGGTGGTCTGCGAACCAATAGGTGTAACTCAGATCGGCGGAGTACTCGTTGCGTTCTTGTGTGTCCGCGTCGGCAGTGAGGTCGAAGGCGGCGTCCAGTCCCGCGGCTAATTGATACCTGGAAGCCAGCAGAAGATCCTTTTGGAGACCCGTGCGGATTCTCTGGGCGCTGTAACTGCTGTCTGAGATGCTGCCGGAGGTGATCCGCTGGTATTCATAACGGGTGAAGAAGACCAGGTCGTCGAGCTCGGGAATGGATTTGACGACTCCGATCCAAGGTTCGAAATTCTCGTAATCGCCCGCTTTGCTTCCTTCGAAGCGCAACAGCTCCTGTGCGAGTCCGATATCGGCAAACCAGCCGCAGGCGATCCGGGGGCGCCAAAATGCGGCAAGTCGGCTGGCCGAAAACCAGGCCGCCTCGTCATCGAGCGGGATCTCGCCTGGTGCGTTGTCGGTATAGCTGATGCTGGTGTCGAAGGTGACGTTGACCGGAGCGCGTCCGCTGTATGTTCCGAGGATTTGTTGCACTCCGAGGTCCGAGTCTGCCGCGGAAAACGGGGCGTAGCCGGGATTTTCAGTCGCCGAATCCGGTTCGATGGACGCCGGGTCGTAATCAGGCCGCGACGAGCCGAGAAACGGACTCAGGTCCGATAAGATGTCCGCACGGACGCTGGCCGCGGCGAAAATCGGGACAAGAAGGATATGGAGGCTTTTCATGATCTATGAAGGTTGCTATCCATCCCATCGACCGATGACAAGCCCTTCTTTGATCCTATGAAACGCTGGCGCAAGGGTTTCGCGTGCCTGGTGGGCGTTGCGGTGGTGATGCTCGGATTCGGGGTGTTTCCTTTTGGCCGGGCGTTGATCGAGAGGACGGACCGCGCGGTGGGTGATTGGATTGTCCGCAACAGTGGCGGCCCCCCCGAGAAGAAGGAGCTGGTGCTGTTGGGAATTGACGAGGCGAGTCTGGCGCTGGATGCGCTCGACCCGGCTGAGATCGCCGCCAGCCCGGCGCTGTCGTTGATGAGCACGCGTTTTCCGTGGGACCGGCGGGTCTGGGCGATGGCGATCGACCGTTTGGCGGGAGCTGGCGCGAAGTTGATCATTCTGGACCTGATCTTTTCCAGCGCGAGCGATCCTGAAGCCGATGCGGCACTGGCGGCTGCGATCCAACGCCATCCGGGACGGGTGGTGCTGATATCCACTTTCAGCCAGGGTGGGGCGGACGAGGCCGGCGGGGTCTATAATCTAATCGAGCCGCACGGGCGTTTCCTGGAGGGGGAAACCGAACCGCGTGTTGGATTTTCGAATTTCAAGTTGGATCCGTTCGACGGATTGGTGCGAAAGGCGCGCTACACCACCACCTTGGGCATCGAGAACGAAGGTCTGCGGCGCACCGGCGAGCGGGAGTTCCGCTCGCTGGCTGCGGAGGTGATCCATGCAATGGGCTTCGCCCCCCCATCGGGAGACCAGGAGCTTCGCCTGGCGGGCCACGACCAAACCGGCGCGATGGAACTCTACGCTCCGAAAAGCATCTATGGAATCTTCGCCGGGAAAGAGTGGGAAATGAACTATCAGAGCGGCGGGTTTTTCCGCGACAAGGTGGTGATGATCGGTCCGGTGGCCCCGAGATTTCACGATCTTCATCGGACTCCGATGGGCACGCTCACCGGGCCGCAGCTGCATCTACAGGCAATCGCGTGTGGCTTGGATCGGGCGTTCATCCGCCGGATCACCAATCCGTGGTCGGGGATGATTTTACTCGGCATGGTCGCTTTGGCTTGGACGGGTTGGGTGAGTCGCCCGATGCTGTCGGTTTTCGGGTTGATGGGGATCGTCGTAGGCGTGGCGGGACTCACGTTGTGGGCAGGCATCGCGCTATCGCTATTGCTGCCCGTGTCTGGCGGGTTGCTGGCGCTTGGCGCGGGTTGGACTGTGGCGCAGTCCTACGAGATGGTGACCGAGCGGCTTGAAAAGCGGCGGTTGCGGCGGGATTTCCGGCGCTTCGTCTCACGGGATGTGGCGGATGCCATGATCGACCAGCAGGATGACTGGCAGGTGACGGCGGCCGGTGTGAAACGGCGGGTCGTCGTGCTGTTTTCGGATGTGCGGGGTTTTACCGAGAGGTCCGAACAAACGGATCCGGGAGATCTCGTGAAGCAACTCAACGAGTATCTAACAAGCATGGTGGAGGTGATTTTCCGCCATGGCGGCACTTTGGATAAATTCATCGGCGACGCGGTGATGGCGCATTGGGGAGCGCTGGGCGGAGGTGACGAGCGGGATCATGCCCGCAAGGCGATTCTTGCGGCCCGGGATATGATCGCCGCGCTCGCCAAGATGAACGCGACTTGGGAGGCCGCGGGAAAAGCTCCGTTTAAAATCGGCGTGGGCCTTCATTTGGGGGAGGCCGTCGCCGGCGAGATCGGATCGCCGGACCGGACGGAGTTCGGCGTCATCGGGGATACGGTGAATCTCGCCTCGCGCCTGGAAGGACTGACCAAGGCATTCCATTGCGAGGTGATTTATTCCGAAGAGGTCAAGCGGGCTTCCGGGATGGATGACAGGACGATGGATCTGGGGCAAGTCAGGGTCAAGGGGCGCAGGCATCCAGTCAGGCTTTTCGGAATCGGGGACGAGGCCGAGGTCCGGGAGCAGCTCAAGTCCTTTGCGCGCGATGCGGAGGGTTGCATCGTCATGACGGTGAAATGAGGGTGCCAACAAAGCACTTGGCAATGCGGATGGAAATCCTACGATTTGGGCAACATGACTCAGTCCGCTACGGTCTCGGATTTGGCGCGGCTGCTGGCGGAATCCTTGGAGGAAGTGCGTGGAGGACTGGGAGTCGCGCCCGGTGTGGAGGAAATCGAAGCGGCCACCTTCCTGGTCTTCCAGGCAATGACCAGCCGGTCCCGGGATTATCACGGTCTTTCCCACCTGTTCAATGTCGCCGAAAACCTTCCCGCGCTTGCGAGGCTGGCGGCGATTTACCACGACATCGTTTATTTCCACGTGGACGGCGGATTTCCGCCGAATGTGAGCGAGCGGATTGGCGATGTGGTGGAGTGCCGTGGCGAGAGGATCGTCCTTGCCACCGCGCCGGATGAGATGGTGGCCGACCTGGCCGCCATTTTCGGATTCAGCCCCGGGCAGGAATTGAGACACGACGGCGGGCTGAGCGAGTTTCTCAGCGCCGCGCTCGCGGTGCGGGAGTTGGGAGGATTTCTGAGCGTGAAGGACCTGTGGGCGGTGGCCGCTTGCATCGAGGCCACCATTCCATTCCGCGCGGCGGTCCAGGGGATGACACCGGACGACCTGTTGGGAACGCGCCTTGGATCTCTGCGGCGCGGAACCGAAGCGCTGACGGACGTGGAAATCGAGGGGATTCAGATCCTTGCCGTCCGGATGTCCAACGCGGATGTCCAGAGTTTTGGCCAGCCCGATCTGGGCGATTTTCTCGAGAATACCTGGCAGCTTCTGCCGGAAACCAATCCGGAATTTCATAAAGTGGGTGCCTACTCCATCCGGAGCTATCGCGAGGCCTTGGTCCGCATGGAAGGATTCCTATCCAACCTCGATCCCCAGGTGATCTTCCGGCGGCACGGCACCACGCCTGGCGATGATGAATTCCAAGAGCTGCTTCAACGCGCTGGCAACAACCTGCGCTGCGCGTCGGAGTATTTGAGGGCCAATATCGCCGCCATGTTGGTGTTGGAAGCCTTGGCCGAGCTCACCGGTGGCGACGGGCCGATTTCCTATTTCACCGGGGCTTCAGGTTCCGGACAGCCGCAGATTCTCGATCTCGTTCATCATGACGGGGATCTAACGAAGTTCGCCCGGCCTGCGCTGGACGCCGAGGTGATGCGCGTTCTGAAGTTCGGTCGCGCCAGCGTCAACGGCTTCGACACTGCGTCGTCGTCGTTGGTGACCTACTTCTACGAATTGCTGGGCAGCGCCGGAATTGCCGAGTTGGTGCGCCGCGCCGGCGAGGTGGATGCCGGAAACCCCGACTGGAAATGGCTCCTGGCCGTTCTGCCGCGTGAGGTGGTGAGCGACGTCGCCATGGCGATCGCCCGGATTGCGGTGGTTCGAAAGGACCGGTTCCGCGAGTTTTGCAACCAAGGAGAAGCCGGGTAGTCCGATCATTGGCATTCTCACCGGGCTACGGCGGTGCGGACGAACTCGACGAATTTCGGGCGGTTGGCGGCGACCATTCCGGCCTCGCCGGCGATTTTGAAGCACCAGGTGACTTTGCCCGTGCGGAGGATGGCGGCGCTGATCGCGGCGTGGCGGTCGTCACTGAAGAGCGGCTCGGCGCTGACCATGTGGATGAGGGTGATGGCTCCTGCCGGGCTGCGGGTGGTTTCGCCGAGGGCGGGATCGTCGTCCTTTTCCAAGGGAGGGAGGCGGAGTTGGGCGCGCCAGAGGTTCACGTTCGCGAGGGTGGTGCCGCCATCGCCGGGGAGCGAAATCACGGAGACGTCGCCATCGATGGCATTGGGGCCGGAGGCGGGGATGCGGAAGCTCGCGAAGCGCTTTTCGCCGACATCGTGTTTCACCCATTTCGCCGGTGCTTGCAGGTCGATGCTTGGCGCTTCCGCCTCGGCGGAGGATCCAATTTCGACGCTTTTGAGGAAATCCATGAACCCGGGCCTGGCGGTCTCGAGGGCGAGAGTGGGGGAGTCGAGTTTGACGAACCAGGTTTCGCCGTCCACGGGGAAGATGGCGGCGAGGATGCTCCGCTCCGCGCCTTTGAGCTCGAACCAGCGGGCCTGCGATGGGTCTTCCTCGAGCGCGATGGCCTCGCCGTCTATTTTCTCCGCCGGTTGCAGGCCGACCTGTTCGCGCCAGCGGTTCACGTTCGCGGCCATGCCGCCGGCGTCGCCGGGGAGTTTGGAAACGGCGGCGGTGATGCCGGGGGCGATGCGGTAGAGGGCGATCTGGAACTGGCCGGGAGTTTCCTCCTCCCATGTCTCCGGGGCGATCCAACGGAGAGGTCGCGGCGGCTTGTTTTCCGGCGGGGCCGGGGTGGTCTCCGCCTCGGCGGAGACGGCGATGCGGAAGGTGGGGATTTCCTTTTCCTCGGTGCAGGAGAGCAGCGCCAGGGAGAGGGCGGCGAGTGGGAGGGGTTTCATGCCCATGGTTTAACCCGTCCCGCGTCCCCGCCAAGAGGGAAAATCATCGCGGAAAAGCTGCCAGCGGACGGGATCGCGCAGCAGCAGGCAAAGCATGGGCGCGGGGAGGGCGCGGCTCCGCAGCCGCCCCGGACGGCATTCCCCCCGGTCAGCCCTCCGCACAAACAAAAAC
>NZ_JBIKBQ010000027.1:0-35338 GCF_058122085.1 Luteolibacter sp.
GCCAGCATCCCGAACAGCACCAGCAGCGACTCGTGGATGAACATCCGGCTGTAGTAAACGAGCAGCGGGGAAGTCGCCAGAACCGCCGCGGCGAGAAGCATCGGGCCGTCGCCGAAGCGCCGCCGCCACAGCAGCGGGACGAGCAGCAGCAGGACGCCCGCGCTGGCGGTGAGCAGGCGGGGCGTGGTCTTGGTCATTTCCTGCCAGCCGGTTTCGCCGCGCAGCCGGCAGAGCGACATGGCGAGCCGGCTCAAGGTCGGGCCGTGGTAGTGGAGCGGATCGAAGCGGTAATCGCCGGACTCCATGCGGGCGGCGGTGAGCCGCGCGCCGGTCGCCTCGTCCGCGTGGAAAGGACGCTTTGAAAGCTCGTCAAAACGAAGGAAAGTCCCGGTGAAAACCACCGCGATCCAGCAGGCGATGATGGCCGCATGTTTCATCAAAGGGCTGGATACGATGAAAGAAACGATTGTCCCGCAATGTTAAACTGGTGCATTCAAAGCCATGCCCGCGCCACCTCACGAAATCCTGCTAGTCACTCCGGTCTGGAATGACTCGGCGCGGCTGGCGGGCTTTGGCGCGGCGCTCGCGACCGCGCTGGCGGATTCCCCGCTCTCGATCCACTGGATCATCGCCGACGACGGCTCGGCCGCGCACGATCACGCGCCGCTGCGGGAGCTCCGGGACGCCTTCGGCGAAATTTTCCCCCGCGTCCACCTCCACATGGCCGAGCGGCATCACGGCAAGGGCGCGGTCGTGCGGGAGGCATGGACGTTGCGGCCCGACGCCGCGTGGCTCGCCTTCGTGGACGCCGACGGCAGCGTCACTCCGGCCGAAATGCTGCGTCTCATCCACGCCGCGGTGGACTCGGAAATGTCGGTGCTGGGCATCCGCAAGCGCACGGCCTCCACCGAATTCATCGAAAGCCCGTGGCGCGGGATTTTCCACCGCGGCTTCCTGCTCGCGGCGCACGTGATTCTCGATCTCCAATGCGAGGACCCGCAGTGCGGCGCCAAGATCCTGCGCGGCAGCCACTACCGGCGGATCGCCGGCGGGCTGTTGGAAAACGGCCTCGCCTTCGACTCCGAGCTGCTCTGCGCCCTCAAGCGCGACGGCTCGACTTGGTCGGAAATTCCCGTGAATTGGATCGAGAAACCCGGTGGTAAAGTCAGGCCGTTGCGCGATGCGTGGGGGATGTTCAAGGCGCTGCTCCGCATCCGCAAGCGGCGGAGGTAGCGCCGTGGATCACGCCTTGCCCGGAACCGGCGGGACTTCCTCGGGGGCTTTGACCTCGCCCTTTTCGAAGTCGATCGCGGCAGGCGCGCAGACTTGGTTGTAAAACGGCGATTTGTCGTTCGCCGTCAGATCGCTCCAGCGGACGATCTCGCCGGTGTAGGCGGAAATCCGGCCCATGATCGCCACCAGCGTGACCTCGGCGATGCGCTTCGCGTCGTTGAGCGGCTTGCCGGCGATGACGCCGCGAATCATGTCCACGTGCTCCTGGACCATGCCGTTGTCCGAATCCATTTTGAATTCCGGGACGCTGACCGTCTTGCCCTTCAATTTCCCGCCACCGTAACAGACGCCTTCGGTGCCGGTGAACAGCTCGCCGACGCGACCATAGGTGCCGGTGATCTGGCGGCATTGGCTGTGGATGTGGACGTCGTCGCCGAAGTCATAGTCCACGCTGAAGAAGTCGAACATGTTACCCGTTTGACGCCGTGCCCGTCCGCCGAAGCCGACCGCGGTCACCGGCAGGCGGCCGAGAAACCAGACGGCGACGTCGAGGTTGTGGACGTGTTGCTCGACGATGTGGTCGCCGGACATTTCGTTGAAATTGAGCCAGTTGCGCGCCAGGTAGGAGGCGTCGGACTCGCCCTCGTTGCGGCGTTTCGTCCAAGGCACCGTGCCGTTCCACTGGACCACGCCGCCCTTGATCTGGCCGATCGCGCCGGCGTCGATGAGCGCCTTGTTCGTCAGGTAGCTGGCCATGTGGCGGCGCTGGGTGCCGGTCACGACCGCCAGTCCCTTGGCCGCGGCTTTCTCGCCGGTGGCCATGACGGAGCGCGCGCCTGCGGGATCGACCGCCACGGGTTTCTCGATGAAACAATGCTTTCCAGCCTCCACCGCGGCCGCGAAATGAACGGGGCGGAACGCCGGTGGAGTGGCCATCAGGACGTAGTCGCACGGGGTGGCGATGACTTTATGATAGCCGTCAAAGCCGTCGAAGCAGCGTTCCGCGGGGACCGCGTATTTCTTCCCGGCGGCTTCCGCCTTGTCCTTGAACGCGTCGGCCGTCGCGGTCACCTCGACCTCGATGCCGAGGATCTTGCAGGCGGCCATGAAATCCGCGAGCGCGCCATTGCCGCGTCCGCCGCAACCGATGAGCCCCACCTTCACCTTCTTGGTGCTTGCGGGGAGATTCACGGCGAAAACGGAACTGGCAGCCAGGCCGGCGCCAAGCAGGGTGGTGTTTCCAAGGAAGGAGCGGCGGTTCAGAGTAGGCGTCATGGGAATTGGGGTGTTTGGTTGTGGATTGCGAATTGATGAATCCGAGTTGATTACGACGAGGGCGGTCGCCACCTTTCGGGGAAATTGGCGATGTGAGTCCCGGCCTTCTGCATCGCAACCGGCCAAGCGAGGTGAGCGGCGGGTGTGGAGCCGGTTCGCCCGTCAATTTTGGTTCCGTATCGCAGCCTGAATATGAAAGTCCTTCTCCCGCCGGATCTTTTCTCCGCATGTCCGGCGTGCTCCGCATCCAGAAGCCGGCAGCGAGATCTGCGGCGTCGGTCTCGCAGGAAATGCCTGGAGCCTGAGCGGAGATACGAGATCGCCGGGTTCCTGAAATTTCCACCAGCGAGACGCGTAGAATCCTCGATGAAACTCCTCAAAAACATCCTTCCCGCCCTCTGGCTCGTTGTCACTTCCGCCAGCGCGGTGGCGGCCGCTCCGGTTTATCCGACCATCGATGAATCCATCGCCAAGGGCGATCTCGCCGACGTGCGTCTCCACATCGCCGCGAATCCGAAAAGCCTCAACCAGGGCGGCCGTGAAAACTCGCGCCCGCCGCTTGAGCAGGCGGTGATCCGCAACAAGGCGGACATCGCGCTTTACCTGTTGGAAGCTGGGGCCGATCCCAATACGGTGAACGCCTCCCTGCGCACGCCGCTGCATCTCGCGGTGGACAGGAACAACCCGGCCGTCGCCGCGGCGCTGCTGAAAGCCGGTGCGAAACCCAACCCGCGCGACAAGGACGGCTGGACGCCGCTCCACCACGCCGCCGCCAAGAACCAGCTCCAAACCGCCAAGGCCATCCTCGCCGGCGGCGCGGACCCGATGACGCTCAGCGAGCTCGGCGGCACGCCCTTGCACGAGGCGGCCGCCAGCGGTGGCGCGGAAATCATCCGGCTGTTGCTCGACCACAAGGTGAACCCCGCAGTGGTCTCGAAGCAGGGCGTCACCGCGCTCGACATCGCCAGGCAATACAAGAACCAGCCCGCCATCGACGAGTTGTCGAAGTAAGCGGGCTTTTCCCACACGGTGTCCGGATGCGGAGAAGCCCGCCGGCCTGGTGGCTGACGGGCTTTTCTTCAATTCTTTCGCTGGCGCATCAGGGCACCGTGCCGCTGATGCTGTATTGGCCGAGCGAGCCGTAATCGGTGTAGCCGCCCGCGAGCGGATCGCCGCGGCCGACTCCGGAAACGCGGATGAAGTAGGTGCCGGCGGCGAGGCTCGCGGAGACGGTGGCGTCGGTGAGCGTGTCGGGGTTGGAGGCGGCGAGGACGTTGCCGGCGGCGTCGAGGATTTCCGCGAGCACATCGAGGTTCTGACTGGTGGCGTCGCCGAGGGCGGTGAGACTGACCGCGCCGCCGGTGGTGGTGAAGGCGAAGGTGTCCGCGTCACTGCCGGTTTCGATGATGCCGGAGCCGGAAACCGAGGTGCCGCTGACCACCAGCGCGGGTGCGCCGGCGGGTGTGCCTGGCTGTTGGTCGCCGCGATAGCCGAAGCCGTTGTTGGTGGTGATCATGGCCAGGTCGTCTTCCTTGTTATCGGCGCTCAGGTATTCACCGCGCGACCATTGGACGAGGAGTTGATAGTAGCCGACGCCCATGATCGGCGCCCAGCCGACCTCGCCAGTGCCGTGGCCGGTGTAATAGCCTTCGGACGGCGAAACGCGGCCGTCGTGGCGAAGGCCGAGGGTGTGGCCGATTTCATGCGAGCAGGCTTCGGCGATGTAGCGGGCGGTGTTTGAAAGCTGGTCGGAGAAAACCCAGCACGGCGTGTCACCGGTCCAGGTGAACGAATTGAGGTAGGCGACTCCGCCGTAATTGCCATACCACTCATTGTCCGGAGTGATGATGCAGCGGATGCGGCGGTTCGAGGGAGCGGCGAGATAGACCGCCTCGTCGGTGGTGACGTTGATTTGGAATGGCGCGTAGTCTTCCGCCGAGCGACGCCAGATTTCGGTCATCTGGGCCTGGGTGTAGGTGTTGGAAATGGCGCCCGCGTTGATGGTTCCGCCATTGAGCCACTGGCTGCCGGTGACGACTTGGCCGTCCATGTCGAGGTAGGCCACGGCGACCGCGCCGGGCAGGCTGTTGAGACTTGGCACGTTACTCGGAGTTGCTTCGTCGTTGCTGATGGTGCAAGTGGCGCTGCCGTCCGAGATCACCGCGTTGAGGGGATTGGAAAGCAGCACGAGGAAGGTTTCGTTAGCTTCAAGCGCGGTGTCGCCGCTGATCGGCACGGAGACCGTGCTGGTGGTGGTGCCGGGCGCGAAGGTCACCGTCCCGCTGACGGCGGTGTAGTCGCTGCCGGCGGTGGCCGTGCCGTTCTGGGTCACATAACTCGCGGAGATGGTTTTCGTGCGGTCGGACTTGGAGAGCCTGACGGTGACAGATAGGCTTTTGGTGCCGGAATTCCCCTCGCTGATGGAGGCATCCAAAACGGAGATTCCGAGCGCGGTGGTGCTGCCTGGCTTGGCTTCCTGGATCAGCTTGTTTTTCGCCTTGGCCTCTTCATCGCTCTTGAGCGCGGCCTGCGCCTTGGTCTTGTTGAGCGGCGGCAAGCCCATGGCTTCGATGCCGTCCTGGTTCTGGTTGAGCATCGAGCACAGCAAACCGCTGAGCGCGTGGCGGCTGGCCATCAAGCCGCTGCCCGAGGGGCGGAATTCATAAGCGACCGGATGCGCGTCGAAATACAGTTGGCCGAGGAAGAATCCGAGCGCCTTGTTTTCCTGCACGGTCAGCGTGCCTTGCGGCTCGCCGTCGATCCGGATGTGGGTGACGACGGTGCCGTCGTCCTGAGTGGACGAGCCGGTCACTTCCCCGGCAAGGGCGGCGAAACGGTCGGAAAGATCCAGTTTCACGCGGGTTCCCGCCGCTTGGCCGACGACTGCGCGCAGTGGTCCGGCTTGCACGGGGATGGAGGCGCGGAGCTCCGTTTGCCCGGTCGCGCCGCGTTCCCACAAGAGTCCTTGTGCTGCCAGGGCCGCATCTTCGGCCCGCTTCGCCGCCGTCGGGGCCGGGCTGGATTTGCCGCGGTGCGGAGAGGCTCCGGTCGCAGCGGGTGAAGGCTCACCTGAATTCAGGCAGATGGCGGAGATGCCCGCTACTGCCAGCAGGCTGGCCGCGCCGTAGATCGCGATGTGGGTTTTTGGCTTCGGGTTCATGGATGTTCGGGATGACGTGTTTACAAACGCGTTGCTCATAACAAGCTGCGGCTTGGATACAATGAAAATTTCCAATCGCGGCGGTACGCGATCGCGTAGGAATCTTCGTCACCGGGACCATCCATGACCCCTCGGCCCGGAAATCAGAGGGCTTTGCCGAAGACTTCCACTTCGATGTAGTGGTTCATCTCGTTGGAGGTGTTGCCTTTGCTGTAGAGGCGGACGTAGCGGCCTTTGGCACCCTTGGCGTCGGCGAGGAGGCCGAAGCGGGACTCGACGTAGGGATTGTCCGTGCCCTTGCCGAGCTTGGAGGAGTCGTCGTAGTCGTTGTTATAAACGGTGGTGACGCCGGTTTTGAATTCCGCGTCGTCGGAAACCTGGATGATCACGTCGTTGTAGGCACGCTTCTGGGAGTGGAAGTGCCAGACCCAGATGGCGGAGAGGGCGGCGCTTTTCTCCAGGTCGATCTGGACCCACTGGGTGCCGTCGAGGAGCTCGACGAAGTAGCCTTCGCCCGCTTCCTTGTCGCCGTCGGTGACGAGGGTGAGCTCGCCGATGATCGGCGCGTCGTCGCTGCTGGTAACTTTTTTACCCTTGGAAAGGAGGGTGGTGCCTTCGGGAACGAGGAACTCGGGAGCTTTGCCAGGAGCTTGGACGAGGTTGGGGACGTTCATCGGCTTGGGCGTGCCTTCGATGAGTTCCGGCGGGAACTCGGTGGTAAGCGGCACGCCGCCGGCGGTGCCACCGGAGGCGGCGGCTGGCGCGCTGCTTGCGGCGGCGGTGTCCGATGCGGCCGGAGCGGATTCGGATTTCTTGCCGCAGCTGGTGAAGGCGAGGGCGGAGACGGTGAGGAGTGCGGGAAGGATCAGTTTGTTTTTCATACGGAGAGGTGTTCGGAGGTGAATTGGATAGGTTGTTTGCTGAGGGCGGAGGGATTCACCCAGTAGATGGGTGCTTCGCTTTCGAAGGCATGGCGGGCGTCGCAGTTGAGCTTGGCCTTGCCGCGGACGGCGGCGAAGAAGTTCTCAAGGTGCGGCTGGTGGGCGGGCTTGCTGAAGCCGCCGGGCAGTTCGAAAATCTCGGGCGCGGCGGATTCGTAGGAGGCCACCACATCGGCGGATGGCGGGGGCTTGGGCGGGGCGGGGGACTTTTTGAGGATCCCGCGGTTGACGAGGTCATCCCACGGCGGCGCGCTGTCCTCGCGGTAAATGGCGGAGGTGGACGCGATTTCGGAGATCTTGATGGTCGCGTCGGTGCCCATGAAGCTTTCCCAGAATCCGCCGCCGGAGCTGGTGGTGGTGAGCACTTGATAGAAGGCGCGCACCTGGCCCTGCGGGGTGTCGTATTCGAAGATGCACATCACGTTGTCGAAGTGCTCGCGGGTCTTGAAGTAGCTGTTACCGCCCGTGGCGTAAACGGACTTGGGGGCGACGCCGAGGAACCAGCCGAAGATGTCGATCTGGTGGGCGCCGAGGTCGGAAATGGGGCCGCCGGAGAGGGCGCGGTAAGTGCGCCAGTTCATGAACTGCTGCATGTCCTTGAAGCCGTATTTGGTGAGGACGTCCTGCTTGATCGTGAGCTTGGGATTGAAACCGATGTCCTGTGAGGACTTCACGGCGCGGTTCCACTGGCTGTTGATGTTGATGATCTGGCCGCAGATCTTGTGGCCGTTGATGAGCTGGTCGAGGGTGTAGCGGTAGCGCGGGTTGCTGCGGCGCTGGTGGCCGATCTGGCAGAGTTTGCCGGATTTCTCCATGGCGTGAACCATGGCGCGCGCGCCGTCGATGGTGTTGGACATCATCTTCTCGCAATAGACGTTGAGCCCGGCTTCGAGGCACTTGACGGTGTGCGGCGAGTGCCAGAAATCCGGCGTTGCGACGATGACGGCGTCGAGCCCTTTCTCGGTGGCGAGCATTTCATCGATGTCCGCGTAGCCCTTGGGCGTGTGGCCCTGGAGGGCGCGGACCTTGGCGATGCCGCCCTTGAGGTTGTAGTCCCAGATGTCGCAGACGGCTTGGAAATGGATGCCCGGGATGTTGGACATGGCCTCGAAGAGCACGCGCCCTTGCTTGCCCATGCCGACGAGGGCGACGTGGATCTTGTCCGAGCCGTCCGCATTGGCGGCGCGGAGGACGGACGGCGCGCCTAACACAAGGCCCGCGCCTGCGCCTGCCATGGTCTTCGAGAGGAAGTCGCGGCGGCTGATGGAAGAGGATGGGAGGTTCATACGGTTACCATTTCTTGAGGATGGCGAGGCGGTTGTGGCCGGCCAGCGCGAGGGCCATGACGACCAGGATCATGTGGGTGGCGAGCCAGGAGACTCCGTCGTCCTGTTTGATCAGGATCAGGCCCCAGGTGAGGCTGATGTAGAGCAGGCCAAGCAGGAAGAGCGAGCTGCGGTAGGCGAGGCCGAGCAAAATGGTGAGGCCGAGGATGATCAGCGCGGGTCCAAGGACCTTGTCGTAAAGCGGCAGGGCGAATTTCATCATCAGCGGCTCGGCTTCGAATTTCTTCATCAGCGCGGCCGGCACGCCGTGGTAGTTTTCGAGGGCGTATTGCTTGATGGAGCCGCCGGCGGTGAGGCCGTACTCGTTCGGCTTGCCGTCCACGCTGACGATCTGGTCGGCGGCCTTGGTGCCGGCGTATTTTTCCAGGCCGGTCTGGACCGCGCGCACGCCCAGCCAGACGCGGAGGAGCAGCGACCCGTAAACGAGGGCCAGCGTGTTAGTCGGGCAGCAGGATTCCCCGGATGATCCGGCGGAGGATTCCTTGGCGGTTTCGGAGCAGCATTCTTTGGACATGGTGGTTTCTAATGGTGTTGGGAAGATGGTTTCCGAAATCGGAGCGGGAATCAAACTCAAAGGCGGGCTCCGAGGCGAGGGTGCTTGGCTTGGTCGGCGTTGCCGAGGACTTTTTCGGCCTTCGGGTCCCAGCTGAGCGCTTGTTTCGAGTCCATGGCGACGATGGCGAGCTGGCCGAACGAGGCGGCGCGGTGGGCGGCCTCCGCGGGGGCCACGGTAAGCTTGCGCGAGCGGACGCAGTCGATGAAGTTCTGATAGTGGCTGGGCGGCTTGGTGTTGAAGTCGGCCGGGAGGTTGCGGAGCATCTCGCGGTCCGAGGCTTCGAGCCTGCCTCGGTCCACATGGATCCAGCCTTTCTCGCCGGTGAACTTGGTGCCGCCGAAGTCGCTGCGGACTTCGAGGACCCGGCCGTCGGCAAATGTTCCCTGATAGGAGTATTTGACGTAGGCGTTAAAAAACTCGTGGTTTCCGGCCTCGCCGGTGCCTTCCATTTTGACCGGGCCGGTGCCGTCGAGGCCGAGGCTCCAGAGCGCGATGTCGACGTGATGGCCGACCCAGTCGAGCAGCTGGCCGCCGCCGAAGCTGTTGTGCCAGCGCCAGTTCCACGGGTGGATCATCGGGTGATAGGGGAAATCGCCGACGGGAGCGCTGTAGGTTTTCCAATCGAGATTTTCAGGCGGCTTGCCGATCATCTCCGCGACCTTGTCCGCAGGCACGTGTTGTTTGACGCTCATGCCGGAGGGCGTGCCGCATTCGAAGCGGGTGATCTTGCCGAGGGTGTTGTTCTCAATGAGCGCTTTGAAGCGGCGGAAATCGCCGGTCGAGCGCTGCCAGCATCCGGTCTGCCAGACGCGGTTGTTTTTCGCGAGCGCGTCCACCAGCATGCGGCCTTCCGCGAGGCCCCAGGTGAAGGGCTTTTCGCCGTAAACATCCTTGCCGGCGTTGGCGCAGTCGATGCCGATCCGGGCGTGCCAGTGGTCCGGCGTGGCGAGGCTCACCACATCGAGGCCGGGGTGCTGGAGCAGATCGGCGTGGTGGGCGTAGATCTTGCAGTCGGAGTTTTTATAGAACGCATCCACCTTGGCCTTGGCCTTGGCGGCTTGGGTGGAATCCACATCACAGACGGCGACGACCCGGACGCCCTTGATGTTGAGGAAATTGGTCATGTTGCCGGTGCCCTGTCCGCCGACTCCGACGCAGCCCATGAGGATCTCGTCGTTAGGCGAGCCTGGCTGGGCGCGGAGGTAAGCCATGGGGGCGAGGCCGAGGGCCGCGGCCGTGGTGGCGAGGAATTTGCGGCGCGGGATGGAGTTGTAGGCTGTGTTCATTGGATTGGCGAGGATACGTCGAGCGCGAAGGCGGGTCTTTCAGCAAAAATCCGGCCTTCGAGGCGGGTGGAAAGCGACCCGACCCACCCGCGGCGCTTGATGCGCCTGAGGGTGGGCGGGCCGTGAGGGGTCACGTCAACTTCGGCTCCCAGCCGGCGCGATAGACCCGCTTGAGGGTGGCTTGCACTTCGGGCAGGCCGCGGGCTTCCATGGCTTTCATGTCCCAGTCGATTTTCTTGTCGAGTCGGACGGCGAGGTTGCCGACGAGGACCATCTCGGTGAGGGGGCCGGCGTGATCGACGAAGTTGGAAACGGGCTTGGGCCCCTCGCCGCGGACGGCGCGGCAGAGTTCCTGGGTCGGGCCGCCTTTGACGCGGGCATATACCTCTGCGACTTTTTCGACCTTTTCCCTCACGCCTTTGCGGAAAAGCACCGGCGACCCGCCGCAATAGGCGTCGTTGATGAAAAGAACGCCCTCGGTGCCCACGAAGACCTGGCCGAATCCCTCGTTGAGTTTAAGATCCGCTGGAATCCCCGGAGGCCGGACGAATTCCTTGTCGGTGTTAGGATCGTTGACCCCGTCCTGCCAGATGACCTTGACCGGCCCGCGTTTGCCCTTGGCCGGGAAGTCATAGACGATGGTCGAGCGCTTGGGGGCGATGGTGCCGTCGAAGGCGGAAACCTTGCTGGCCTGCACGACGAAGTCGCCGTTGAGATCGAGCGCCCAGAACGCGGAGTTCATGCTGTGGCAGCCGATGTCGCCGAGCGCGCCGCAGCCGTAGTCCCAGAATCCGCGCCATTTGAAGGGATGGATGCCCGGGTTGTAAGGGCGGTCGGTGGCGCAGGTGCCCTGCCAGACGTCCCAGTTGAGATCGGCGGGCACGGGCTGGGCGGGAAACTGAAGGCCCTCGCCCTGCGGCCAGATCGGGCGGTTGGTCCAGTAGTAAACTTCCTTCACCTCGCCGATGACTCCGGCTTCGATCCACTCGCGCAGGACGCGGGTGCCTTGCATCGTGGCACCTTGGTTGCCCATCACGGTGAGCACGTTTTTTTCCTTGGCGTAGTTGGCCAGCGCGCGGGCTTCCCAGAGGTTGTTGCACATCGGCTTTTGCACCATCACGGGCTTGCCGTGCTTGATCGCCTCGACAGCGATGGGGAAGTGCATGTGGTCGGGGGTGGAGACGGTGACCACGTCGATCTGGTCGGCCACGGCGGCGAACATTTCCCGGTAGTCGGAGAAATATTTGGCGTCGGGATACTGCTGGATCATCTTTTCGGCCCGTCCCTTGTCGATGTCGCAGAGGAAGGCGATGCGGTTGCCGCTCGCGATCTCGGAGATGTCGCTCGCGCCCTTTCCGTTGCAGCCGACGGCGGCGACGTTGAGTTGCTTCAGGGCTTTTTCCTGGCCGAGAAGGAGATTGGGGGCGAACGCGGTGCCGGCGATGGCGGCGGCGGATTTGATGAAACTACGGCGGGTCGGATTTTGCATGGCGGTGGGGATTTACGGGCTGGGGTTGGCGGATCATTCAGGGTTTTTCGGGAAATTTCGGTAGGGGGGTAAGGTGGAATCCTGAGGCGCCTACCGCTTTTTCCGGAGGCGCTTGCCGGTCAGGCGGGTCGCGATGAGGTTCGGGCAACGGCCTTTGAGGCGGAGTTGCTCGCAGTTCGCCTCGATTTTGATCGACTGGCGGACGGGTTTGAAACCGAGTCGCCGGGTGATGCAGTCGTTGAGCAGGTCGAGGTGCGAGTCCTCGAATTCGACCACGCGGCCGCAGTCGATGCAGAGCAGGTGGTTGTGCGAGGGCTTGTCGAGGAAGTTGGGATCGTAGGTGGTTTGGTTTTCCCCGAGATCGATTTCGCGCAGCAAATCCGCCTCCACCAGCAGGCCTAGCGTCCGGTAAACCGTGGCCCGCGAGGTCTCGGAGTCGAGTTTTCGGACGCGGTCGAAAAGCTCGTCGGCGGTGAAATGCTCGTCTTTCGAGAACGCCGCCTTGACGATGGTGTCACGCTGACTGGTCCGGCGCAGGCCTTTGCGCCGGATGAAATCATTGAGCCGTTCCTGGATACCAAGGTCCACGGGGAATTCCTAGCGGCCCGAATCCCGCCCGCAAAGCGGAAACGCCGAAACCTGCTTGAAAGTCTGACACCGCCACCGCAGTAGATAGCTTCATGACCACTCAATTCACACGACGGAAATTTCTCGGAACCGCAGCTCTCGCCATCGGCATGCCTACGATCATTCCCGGCTCCGCCTTGGGGAAAAACGGCGCGGTCGCTCCCAGCAACCGCATCGTCATGGGCGGCATCGGCATCGGCCCGCGCGGGCGGGAGGTGCTTAACTGTTTCCTCGCCCAGCCCGATGTCCAGTTCGTCGCGATCGCCGACGTGCAGGAGTCGCGGCGCGAAATCGTCCGGCGGATGGCCAACAAGCAGTATGGCAACGAGGATTGTTACAAATGCTGCGACATGATGGAAATCCTCGGCCGCGAGGACATCGACGCGGTCCAGATCACCACCGGCGACCGTTGGCACGCGCTCGGCACCATCCTCGCCTCGAAGGCCGGCAAGGACGTTTACGCGGAGAAGCCGTGTAGCATGACGATCCAGGAGACCCAGGAACTAGCAGACGCAGTGAAGCTCCACGGACGCGTCTTCCAAGCCGGCACCCAGCGGCGGAACGTGGACAATTTTCGCTTCGCCGCCGAGCTCGCCCGCAGCGGCCGTCTTGGCAAGATCCACACCGTCCACGCCGGGATCCTCCCTCTCAAGCCGGACCTCGCCCCGCTGCCCGGCGAGCCCTTGCCGGATCCGGCGCTGATCGATTGGGAGCGCTGGCTGGGGCCCGCCCCGTCGCGCCCTTATAACAAGAAATACGTCGAAGGCCGCTGGCGCGGCCACTACGCCTTCCACGGCGGCGCGGGCTTGCCCGAGTGGGGCGCGCACACGCTCGACCTCTGCCAGTGGGCGGCGAACGCGGACGGCACCACCCCGGTCGAGTTCGAGAGCAAAGGCGACACGCTCATCGAGGGCCGCTACGCCAGCGGGGTGAAATTGGTCATGCGTCTCGCCGGCTTCCAAGGCGAGGGCGACTGGGTCGTCCCCGGCACCTGTCCGGTGCGCTTCGAGGGCGAGGAAGGCTGGGTCGAGACCGCGGATTTTGGCAAGATCGCCGCCAGCAATCCTGCATTGTTAGTCGGCATGCCGACCGGAGAAATTTCCGGAACCAACCCCATCAAGCACGTCCGCGATTTCCTCGACTGCGTCAAATCCCGCGGCGCGCCGGCGGCGAACGAGGTGGTCACGCGCAACGGCCACATCGCCTGCCACGCCGCCGCCATCGGCTGGCAGCTCGGCCGCAAAGTCCGCTTCGACCCCGCCACCGAGAAGTTCATCGGCGACGACGAGGCGAACAAAATGTGCAGCCAGCCGCGCCGCGCCCCGTGGCACGCGTGATGCGGGAGGGCATTGGCGAAATTGAATCCGCTGAAATTTCTTGCAGGAAACGGAACCCCGGAATGGTATTCAGCACCATGATGAAACTGAACATGCTGTTGGGCTTGGCGGCGGCGCTGGTGATGCCGGCGCTGGGGCAGGAGGTGGCGAAGGTGTTGGCGACCGGCGCCGGCCTGCCGGATTTCTCGCTGCCGGGGACGGACGGGAAGACTTACTCGCCGGCGGATTTCAAGGGCTCCAAGGTGTTGTGCGTGATTTTCACCTGCAACCATTGCCCGGACTCGGTGGCGGCGGGCTCGCGGATGGAGCAGGTCTATCAGGATTACAAGAGCAAGAACGTGGCGCTGGTGGCGGTGAATGGAAACAATCCGGCCAGCCTCACGCCCGACGAGCTCGGCTACTCGCCCTTCGGCGACTCGCAGGAGGAAATGGCTCCCTTCGCCAAGGACTTCGGTTGGACTTTTCCCTATCTCTATGATGGCGCGAAGCAGGAATTCACCACCGCCTGCGGCGCGCAATCCACGCCGCACGTGTTCGTTTTCGATGCGGAGCGCAAGCTGCGCTACAGCGGCCGGATGGACGACGGCGGGCGGAATTCCGGCCCGGTGCCCAAGAGCTACCTGCGCGACGCGCTCGACGCGGTGCTCGCCGGAACCGCAGTCAAAGAGCCCGTCACCCGCTCGTTCGGCTGCTCGACGAAGTGGCTTTTCAAAACCAGCAATGCCGCGGCCGACCAGGCGGCGTGGGAAAAGAGGCCCGTCACCGTGGCGGATCTGGACGAGGAAATTTCCAAGAAGCTCCGCGCCAACGGCTCGAAGAACCTTCGCCTCATCAATTTCTGGTCCACCAGTTGCGGGCCCTGCGTGAAGGAGTTCCCGGGGCTGGTAGATACCGGCCGGCGTTTTCAAAACCGGTCGGTCGAGTTCATTTCCATCAGCCTCGATCCGGTCGCGCTGCGGCCCGCGGTTCTCAAGTTCCTGGAATCCCGCCACGCCGCCGCCCCCGGCTCGACCGCGAAATCCCTCGGCGAGCAGGGGCTCGCCTCCAACAACTATCACTGGACCGGCGGAAATCCGGACGCCATGGCCCAGGCGATCGATCCCGACTGGACCGGTGCCCTGCCGCACAGCGTGCTCGTCGCGCCCGGCGGCAAGATCCTCTGGCGTCACAGCGGCGAGATCGACATCGTCGAGGTGCGCCGGCAGATTCTCAAGGGGCTGCAATGAACCACCGCCTGACGGACTAACCGAGATCATGCAAATCAAACGCCGCCCGTTTTTGAAAACCGCCATCGGAGCCTCGCTCGCCACACTCGCCGCCAGCGCCCAGGACGCGCCGCCACCCGGGAAAAAACTCGGCTGGGCGCTCGTCGGGCTCGGCGCGCTCAGCACGAACCAGATCGCCCCGGCCCTGTTGAAGACGCAGCACGCCAAGCTCGTTGCCGTGGTCACCGGCACGCCGGAAAAGGGCGGGAAATGGCGCGAACAATACCGCCTCGCCGAGGACAAGGTTTATTCCTACGAGAACTTTGACAAGATCATCAATGACCCGTCGATCGACGTGGTTTACATCGTGCTGCCCAACAGCATGCACCACGAGTTCACGCTGCGCGCCGCCAAGGCGGGCAAGCACGTTTTCTGTGAGAAGCCGATGGCGAACAGCGCCAAGGACTGCCGGGAAATGATCGCCGCCTGCGAGGCCGCGAACCGCCAGCTCGGGATCGGCTACCGCTGCCAGTTCGAGCCGCACCACCGGGAGGCGATCCGCTTCGCCCGCGAGCAGGTTTTCGGTCCGCTCCAGCACGTGGACGCCGGGTTTGGCTTTGCCGTCGGCGACCCGAAGCAATGGCGTCTGCGCAAGAATCTGGCAGGCGGCGGCGCGCTGATGGACGTGGGCGTTTACGCGCTCCAGGCCTGCCGCTACCTGGCGGGCGAGGAGCCGCTGGAGGTGGTGGCGCTTGAAACCAAAACCGACCCGGTCAAGTTCGCCGAGGTGGATGAAACCATCGCCTGGACGATGAAATTCCCCTCCGGCCTCACGGCGAACTGCCTGACGACCTATCATTTCAGCGGCCGCGAGGATTTCACCGCCTACGGCACCAAAGGCCGGTTCGGGATGAAGCCCTGCTATGGCTACAAGGGGCTGGCCGGCTGGACTTCCAACCCGCAAATTCCGCTCGCCTTCCCGCAGACCGACCACTTCGCCGCGGAGATCGACGCGTTCTCGCAGGCGATCCTCCAAGGCAAGCCGTTCGAGCCGTCGGGCGAGGAAGGCTTGCGCGACTTGCGGGTGATCGAAGCGATTTACCGCTCCGTCGCGAGCGGGAAAAAGGAGATCGTTTAGATCGCGAAAACCCGCAAGATGCCCATTCGTCCTCTTTCTGAAACCAAACCGAACCACGCCATCAGTAACAACCCCGTAAGATTATGGCCTCGCCTCCAAACCGACCTCTAACACCATCCGGTCGAGGGCTGTCTCTCCAGCGGCGCCACACTCCCTCCGGTCCCGGGAAGGGCACCAATTGGATTCCCTGAAATTGCTAGGCATCGTATTGGTGGCGGCTGTCTCGGTGGTCGTTTGGAGATTGCAGTATCAGGCAAATTGGCAACGGACCGACGACAAGATCATGGCCCTGCTCGAATCCGCAGAGCAACGGATCCAAGCGAATCGTGAGGATGAAGCGGAAGCCGTCGCGAAACAAGGCCTCGGATTGCTTCCCGGGGATGCCCGCTGCCAGAAGATGATTGAGCGCATCAACGCGAAGCGCCAAATAACCCATCAGAGAAAAACCGATGCCTCGAACGCAGCGCTGGCACAGGCGGAACAACTTGCGGAAAACGAGATCACCTCGCGATCGACGCTCTTGAAAAGATGGTTGCGGATGACTCGCTGACTCCAGAAGGCCGTAAAACCGCACAAGCGCGCATCGTGTCGTTTCAAAGCGGTGTCTGCGGTCTTCGCCTGCCCAAGGATTGGCCTGATGATGCTGTTTTAACCCTCGACGGCAAAACCCAGCGGGTCGTGAACGGACTCGTGGAAGGCACCGTGCCCGGCAAACACGAACTCAATATCACTCGTTATGGTTTCAGCACCCCGCCTCCCTTGGAGTTGGACTTTCGCGGTTTGAATCCACTGCCCCTTCCCGGTTTCGGATGGAAGGTCCGGGGAGCCAAGGTCTTCGTCAAGAGCGTCCCCTCGGGAGCCGCGGTCTGGTGGCAGGGCAAGGATACCGGAAAAACCACCCCTTTCACTGACCGCCACCCTGAAGCGTTGAGCGGGACTTCGGCCCGTATTCCGGAATCAGCCGCCGCCACGATGGCGGCTCACACTTTCATCAGGTCCGCTTCCTTCGCCACGGCGAGGTCTTCGATCTTCTTGGTGAACTTGTTGGTGAGGTCCTGAACTTCCTTTTCGAAGGTCTTCTGACCGTCTTCGGTGATCACGTTGTCCGCCTTCATCTTCTTTGCGGCGTCCATGCCGTCCTTGCGGGCGGCGCGGAGGCGGACCTTGGCTTCTTCCGCGAGCTGCTTGATCATTTTGACCATGTCTTTCCGGCGCTCTTCGGAAAGCTCGGGGATGGGCACGCGGATCGAGCGGTCGGCGGCGGCGGGGTTGAGGCCCAGCTTGCACTCGCGGATGGCGCGCTCGATGTCGCGGGTGGTCGCCGGATCGAAGGGCTGCACCATCAGCATCCGCGGCTCGGGTGAGCTGATGACGGCGATGCTCTTGAGCTTCGAGACGGCGCCGTAGGCTTGGACGTGCACGTCGAGGTTCTCGATCAAGGCAGGGCTGGCCTTGCCGGTGCGCACGCCGGCGAACTCGTGGATGAGGTAATCGACGCACTTGGTCATCGCGTCCTCGACATCGAAAATAGCTTCTTCAGGGTCCATGATAGATTGGGGGTTGAAATTTCAGATTCATTCGCCGTGCACGAGCGTGCCGATCGGCAGGCCGCGGAGGGCGTGGGAAAGATTGCCGTGGGGAGCCAGATCAAATACAATGATCGGCACGTCGTTGTCCATGCAAAGACTGAAGGCGGTGGCGTCCATCACGTTGAGGCGCTGGGAGAGGCAGTTCTGGAAGGTCACCGTTTCGTAGCGCACGGCGTCCGGATTGTGGCGCGGGTCGGAGTCATAAACGCCGTCCACCTGCGTCGCCTTGAGGATCACGTCGGCACCCATCTCGCTGGCGCGCAGGGCGGCGGTGGTGTCGGTGGAGAAAAACGGATTGCCGGTGCCGGCGGCGAAAATAACTACTTTGCCCTCGTCGAGTTGCTTCTCGGCTTTGCGGCGGATGAAGGTTTCCGCGACGTTTTTCATCTCGATGGCGGATTGCACCACGCAGGAGACGCCGTGGTGTTCGAGCGCGCCTTCGAGGGCGAGCGCGTTCATGACGGTGGCGAGCATGCCGACGTAATCGGCGGTCGCGCGGTCCATCCCGCGGGCGGAGGCACTCGCGCCGCGCCAGAAATTCCCGCCGCCGACGACGATGCCGAGCTGGAGTCCGCCCTCCACCGCCTCGCGGATTTCCAAGGCGATGCGGTCCACGATTTCCGGCGAAATATTGTCGCGGGAGCCCGGTCCGCGGAGGGCTTCACCGCTGAGTTTGAGGATGGCGCGTTTGAAAGGACGGGGATCGGTTGGGGCGTTGCTCATGCGTGATTGGGGCTGCCGGATCAAAGCGGAATCCCACCCCCGTTGGAAAGGGAAAACACGGAATCAATTCGCCGCCGCCTCCGCGCCGATCACGAACTTGGTGCCGAGGTCGCGCAGGCTGGCCTTGGCCTCGTCGGTGCCGTCGATGATCACGCTCACCTGCAAGGGTTGGGTTTGCGGGCGTTGGTATTCATCCAGGGTTTTCCGCAGCGCGATGATCGCGAGATTGAGGATCTGGCGGGTCGTTAGGTCGACGTCCGCGGGGATGGCCAGTTGGGCGACATCGAGCCTCACGACCAGGACGCCCTCCGTCATTTCCCCGCTGATGCCGACGTTGCAGAGCACCAGCAAATTGGCTTCCTGGACCTTGTAGTTCGGGTTGTTCGTCGGGATCAGGTGCGGGCTGCGGATGGCGTCCACCAGCACCTCGGGAAACGCGCCGGTGAGCGCCATCGGGCGTGGCATCACGGAGGCTTGCAGCGCCGCGCCGATTTCGGAAATCGCCTCGTCGCCATCGGTGCCGTGCAGGCTGAGAGGTTCGAAGATCGGCACCACCATGATGGTTGAGGCGAAAGCGGGCAGCGTGAAGGTGGCGAGGAAAAGCGAGGCGAGCAGGATTCTCATGGGCGGAGTATATCGCGAGGTCACGAGAATTGCGAGATGGAAGAACAGGCAGGAATGCCTGGATCACCGCCGTGCTTGCCAAGCGCGCGGTTCTCGGCTTGTGATGGGCCATGGACTACTTGGCGCGTGCCCGCTGCGTGATTGAAACCGAAATCGACGGCCTTCGCCGGATGTCGGTCCGATTGGATCAAGGCTTGATCGACGCCGTCAAAATCCTCCAGCACACGCTCGAGCAGCGGGGGAAGATCGTCGTCGTCGGCGTCGGGAAATCCGGTAACATCGGGCATAAAATCGCGGCGACGCTCAATTCCACGGGTGCCACCGCAGTGGTGCTGGATTCGCAAAACGCCCTCCACGGCGACCTCGGCCTGCTTTCCGACGGCGATGCCGTTCTCGCTCTGTCCTACTCGGGAGAAACCCGCGAGCTGATGGACCTGCTGCCCTTCATCAAGCGCTTCGACGTCAAGCTCGTCGCGCTCACCGGCAATTCCGCCTCCACGCTCTCGCGCTTCAGCGAGGTGACGCTCGACACCTCGGTCGAGCGGGAAGCCTGCCCGCTCAATTTAGCACCGACTTCCTCGTCCACCGCGATGCTGGTGATGGGCGACGCGCTTGCCATGGTGTTGCTGGAATCCCGCGGATTCACCGAGGAGGACTTCGCCCGTTTCCATCCCGGCGGATCGCTCGGGAAGGCCTTGCTCACGCGGGTTTCGGACATCATGCGCGCGGATGCGGCGCTGCCGACGGTGGCGGAAGACGGCGATGTTTTCGCCGCACTCGATTCGATGAACCGCGCCCGTGCCGGTGCCTGCCTGATTCTCGACGCGGACGGCGGGTTGGCCGGGATCTTCACCCACGGCGACTTCGCGCGGAGTTTCCGCAACGATCCTCTTCTGGGAGAAAAAGCCGTGGCCGGGCTCATGACGCGCCGGCCGATCACGGTCCGGGCGGACGCGCTCGCCGTGGAGGTTCTCAGGACGATCGGTGAAAACCGGATCGATGACATCGTCGTGCTGGATGCGGACGGGAAGCCGGTGGGTTTGATCGATACGCAGGATTTGGCGCGGCTGAAGATTGTTTGATCGGAAAAGAATGGGACTGATAGGGCCTATGGGTCCTATGCGTCTCAATTCCTGGACACAAAAAAACCGCACCCGGTAAGGAGTGCGGTTTTTGAGAAATTCGGAAAGATTAACGCTTGGAGAACTGGAAGCGCGCGCGGGCGCCCGGTTGACCTGGCTTTTTCCGTTCCTTCATCCGTGGGTCACGGGTGAGGAAGCCGAGCGGCTTGATGACCTTGCGGTTTTCAGGGTCCACGAGGGTCAGCGAGCGGGAAACCGCGTGGCGGATCGCGATCGCCTGGGACTGCTTGCCGCCGCCTTTGACCACCACGTTGAGGTCAAACTTGTTGGAGAGCGAGAGGGCCAGGAATGGCGCGAGCACGGCGTTTTGAAGCTCGATGGTCGGAAGATATTCTTCGAAGCTGCGGGCGTTGATGATGATCTGGCCGGTGCCTTCGGTCATCCAGACGCGGGCGACGGCGGTTTTGCGGCGGCCGGTGGCGCTTTGAGTAGTGGTGGCGGTCATTTTAGGAGAAAATTTGGATTATTTGACGGCGTGGGCGACGGGCGCTTGGGCTTCGTGCGGGTGGGTTTCACCGGCATACACCTTGAGCTTGCCGAACTGGGCGCGACCGAGGCGGGTCTTCGGGATCATGCCCCAGACCGCGCGCTCGACGAGCAGGATCGGACGACGCTCGCGGACGATGCGCGGAGTTTCGACCTTCTGGCCGCCGACATAGCCGGAGAAACGGGTGTAGATCTTGGAGGTCTCCTTGGTGCCGGTGAGGACAACCTGGTCGGCATTGATGACGACGACGAAATCGCCGGTGTCAACGTGGGAGGTGAAAATTGGCTTGTGCTTGCCACGGAGGAGGCGCGCGGCCTCGACAGCGACTTGGCCGAGGATCTTGCCCTTGGCGTCGATCACATACCACTTGCGCTCGACTTCATGCGGCTTGGCGGAAAACGTATTCATGTGCTTGTATAAAAATGGCCTCGGACACGTGGCGTGCGCGAAGGGGGTGGCAAACTAGGGAGCGGGTTTCTGGGTGTCAACCGGGAAATCTCGGGAATTTTGCGGAAATAAATTCACTCCGGCGCATCCGTTGGCCGACTCGGTGGCGCGTTGATCGGGCGGGGCAGGGGACCGGTGCCAGCGTCGCCGATGGCCGGCTGCGTGCGGATGGCGGCCGCGATCCCGGAGGCGAGTTTCTGGCGATAAGCGGCACCGCCGATCTGGCGGCTCTCGGCGGCGTTGCTCAGGTAGCCGCCTTCCAACAGGACGCAGGGGATTTCCGGATTGCGGGTGAGGCGAATGCGGCGGCAGACCGGGCCGCGGTTGCCGCTTTCGGCGGGAGACATCTGGCACATCGCTTGTTGCAGGCGTGTGGCGAGGCCGTGGCTGTCCACCCGGCAGTAGTAGGTTTCCGGGCCGCGGCAGTTGGACGGACCGCTGTTATAATGCATGCTGATCATGCACGGCGTTGGGAAACCGGTCCGCCCGGAGCACGCGCTCGTCGAGGTCGACAAAGCTGTCGTCGGAGCGCATGAGAATGATTTTGAAATCGTGGATCAACTCGTTGCGGAGGCGCATGGCGGTGTCCAGCGCGAGGTCTTTTTCCCGCTGGCCGGTGTGGGGGCTGGTCGCGCCGTTGTCCTTGCCGCCGTGGCCGGCGTCGATGATCACGGTCTTGAATCCTTTCGGTCCCGGGCGGTGGTCATCCAAAGGCAGATGGTTTGGGCTCCGTCGGCGTCTTGAGCGTCACGCGCGCCGCGTCCGGCTCAGGCCGTCGGCGCATCCGGGGATGGCTCTTCTGCGGAGGCGGACTCGGAGGCGTCCCCGTCGCGCTCCGGAGCGTGAGCGGCGGCTTCCAGCTTGTGTTTGCGCTTCTCTTCCTTTTTCGCCTTTTTCTCTAACTCCCGGCGGCGCTTCTCGAATGCGTAGTTTGGTGTGGCCATATTGGCGGGCATTCTGCCACCGGGCTGTCCCGCAGGCGAGAACTGAATTCGACGATTTGATTTTTTTCGGCGAAATCATTTGGGAGGGGCGGGAAGACGCTTTGAAATCCGGCCGGACCCACTCTGGAAGGAATTTGCAAAACGGCCGGAACGCGCCTAGGGTGCCAGGCTATGAGTGCTATCAAACCGGTCAGTCCCGCTTCCGCCGATCCCCGCTCGCCGATGGCTCCGCCGTATGTGGATGAGGATCCCGAACTCGCGATGCTCCAGGAAGGCTTGGACACGGCGGAGAACGAAATCCGCGACGCCGTGGCCGAGGCCTACGAGGCGCGGGCCCGCCTCAGCGACGATCCGCAGGCGGCGCTTGACGACATCGACTACACGGAGGCGGAAGAGCCGTCCGTGACGCCCGAGCTCGCCGCGCTGCACGAGGAGTTTGTCTCGAAGGCCGAGGAGGACGCTGTCCGAAAGCGGCTGCGGGGTGGGGCGTGAGCCGGCGCCGCGTCCGGTCCGGACGCAAAAATGCGGAGGCAGGTCCCGGTCTCGCGGAATGGATTCCGCGTTGCCTTGAGCTGCCTCCGCGCCTGTGGGGGGCGGGGGGCGGGGGGCGGGGGGAAGTGGGGGTTAGATGAACTCGTTGAGGAGTCCTTCGAGCATTTCCTGGCGGCCGCTGGCGACCATTGGCTCGGGATTGGCGAGCGCGTATTTCTCCAGATCGGCGAGGGTGGTCTTGCCGGCTTCCGCGTCGGCTCCGATGCCGCTGTCGAAGGTGTTATAACGCTCCTTGATGAAGCCATCGAGACGGCCGTCGGCACGCACGGCGGCGGCGGTCTTGAGGCCGCGGGCGAAGGCGTCCATGCCGACGATGTGGGCGTGGACGAGATCGACGGGCTCCCACGATTCGCGGCGGCGCTTGGCGTCGAAGTTGAGTCCGCCGGTGGTGAATCCGCCCATTTTCATGAGGACGAGCATCGTGTGGGTGGTCAGATAGAGATCGGTCGGGAACTGGTCGGTGTCCCAGCCGACGTTGGGCGTGCCCATGTTCGCGTCGATGCTGCCGAGCGCGCCGGCTTCGTAGGCGACGGTGAGCTCGTGCTCCATCGTGTGGCCGGCGAGGGTAGCGTGGTTGGTTTCGATGTTGAGTTTGAAGTGCTCCAACAAGTCATACTCGCGGAGGAAATTGAGGCACGCGGCGGAGTCCGAGTCGTATTGGTGGGTGGTCGGCTCCTGCGGTTTGGGCTCGATGTAGAACTGGCCGGTGAAGCCGATTTCCTTTTTGTAATCCACGGCCATGTGGAGGAAGCGGGCGAGGTGGTCGAGCTCGCGCTTCATGTTGGTGTTGAGCAGGGTGGTGTAGCCCTCGCGGCCACCCCAGAAGGTGTAGCCCTCGCCGCCAAGGCGGTGGGTGACTTCCATGGCTTTCTTCACTTGGGCGGCGGCGTAGGCATAAACCTGGGCGTTCGGGCTGGTGGCGGCGCCTTGCTGATAGCGCGGGTGGACGAACAGGCAGGCGGTGCCCCAGAGGAGCTTTTTGCCGGAGCGTTTTTGTTCTTCTTCAAGCACGTCGGCGACGGCGTCGAGCGCCTTGTTGGAGGCCGCGAGATTGCCCAGTTCCGGGGCCACGTCGCGGTCGTGGAAGCAGTAGTAATCGAGGCCGACTTTTTCCATGAAGTCGAAGAACACGCGGGCGCGGTTCTGGGCGTTGGCGACGGAATTGCTGCCGTCATCCCACGGGTGGGCGGCGGTGCCTGCGCCGAACGGATCGGCCCCGGTGCCGCGCATCGTGTGCCAATAGGCACAGCCGAAGCGGAACCACTCGGCCATGGTCTTGCCCTCGACGACTTGGGAGGCGTTGTAGTGTTTGAAAGAGAGCGGGTTTTTCGAGCCGGGGCCTTCGTAGGTGACGGCGTCGCAGGGAAACTGAGTCATGTCTGTCGGTAGTGTGGGGTTGTTTTGAGTGATGGCGCGTCGGGCGACATCGCGAGGAAGCTACTGGAAATTGCGCTGGCCTTGCTACCGCAAATTCCGGTAGCTTCTTGATGAAATGCGACATTTACCCCCTGAAAAATCCAAGCGGATCGCAGTGGTCCAGTCGCCGGTGAACGTTCGGCGGCTCACTCCGGGCTTCGCGCCGTTTGCCGGGATGGGCTACGATTTCTGGATCATCGACATCTATCGACAGCCGGACTTGCTGCTGGCAAACCTGCGGGAATGGCGGCCGAGCGCGATCGTGACGGAGTGGTTGCCGGGCGTGACGGAAGCGCTGGCGGAGTTGGGATGTCCGGTGGTGATCGTGCCGTCGGACGAGCCGGTAGCGGGAGTTTTCAGGGTGGATGTGGACGATGTGGCGATCGGTCGGCTGGCGGCGGAGCATCTGGTGGCGCGGGGCTACAAGAATTTCGCTTTCGTCGGGCGGGGGGATGCGCATTACGCCAAGCAGCGGCTGGAGGGCTTCCGGGCGATGGTCGGCGAGGTGTCGGTTTTCTGGGAGGAATTCCGGGATCGGCGGCAGTATGATGAATACTGGCGGGATCCGGACGAGGACATGGTCGGCTGGCTGTCAGGACTGGCGATGCCGGTGGGAATTTTCACCGCGCATGATCCGACCGGTCGGCACGTCTTGGAGGCGGCGGCGCAGGCGGGACTGGAAGTGCCATTCGGCGTGGGGGTGATTTCCGCCAATGATGATGAAACCGTCTGTGAAATGGCGCGGCCGGCGCTGTCGAGCATCCGCCTGCCGTGGCGGCGGCTGGCGGCGGAGGCCGTGCAAATGATCGAAGCGATCTGGGCGGGAAAGCCGCCGGTTTCGCCGGTTCTGGTGCCGCCCTTGGAAATCGTCGCCCGCGGATCGAGCTCGTATGAGGCGGTGGGCGATCCGGTGGTGCGGCGGGCGATGCAGTCTCTCGTCGAGCAGATTTCCACGATCACTTCGGTGGAGGAATGGGCGGCCCGGATCGGGGTGTCGCGGCGGGTGTTGGAACGGCGCTTCCAAAATTCGCTCGGCCGTTCTCCGCACGCGATGATCCAGCACGAGCGGGTGGAGCGGGCGAAATCGCTGCTGACCACCACGGATCTCGCGGTGGGGCTCATCGCCGAGCGCTGCGGCTTTCAGAGCAACGAGCGGCTGACGGTGAATTTCCGCGAATCCGTCGGCGTGCCACCCGCCACCTACCGCCGCGACTCGCGGGCGAAGTCCGGTTAGTCAATCACGGGAATGTGACGAAATCGTCAGCTGTTTTTGAAGTTTTCGACAAGACACTTGGCACGGAGGGTGCTGGGTCTGCGGTGTCGCAAGACAAAGCGGTTCGATTCAGATTCTCACGGGTTAATGGGTTTTCCCAGGGGATGAAAGGTCGGGCCACTTTTCAAAATTGTCGCAAGGCAAGGCGGCTCGACTGAGATGCTTCAAGGTTAATGGGTTTTCCTTGGGGATGATCAGTCGGACCGCTTCTTTTTTGGGCGGGCGGCTGAGGCAGCCGGAACCCGTTATTTCAGCAACGCCCAGATCGGCTGCGGCCAGAAGCCGAGCACGAGGGTGGCGATGGTGAGCACGGCGATGCAGAGCTTGCTGATGCAAGGGAGGACGATGGCTTTGGTATCGGCAGGGTCGCTCCACCACATGGCGCGGATGACCTTGAAGTAGTAGTAGAACCCGGCGGCCGCGGCGATGAATGCGATGCCGACGCCGACCCAGAGCTTGGCTTCGACGGCGAGCGAGAAGACGAGGAACTTGCCGAGGAATCCGGCGGTCAGCGGGACACCGGCAAGGGCGGCGAGCAGGACGGTTAGGGCGAGGGCGAGCTGCGGGTTGGTTTTTCCGAGGCCGTTGAAATCGCTGATCATCTCACCGTCGCGCTGGATGCGGACTTGGGCGAGCACGAAGAAGACGCCGAGGGTCATGAGCAGATAGGTGGCGAGGTAGAAGGAGACGACTTCTGTGGAGCTTTGGGAGGTGGTGGATCCTCCGGACCACGCGGCGAGCGCGAGGATGAGGAATCCGGCGTGGGCAATGGAGGAATAGGCGAGCAGGCGCTTGAAGTTGGTCTGCGGGATGGCGGCGAGATTTCCGAACAGCAGCGTGGCGCAGGCGAGGATGACCAGCAGTGTGAGCACCGGGCCGCGGGTGAGATCGCTGGCGAGGAAGGGTTCGAGGAAACGGATGGTGAGGATGAAGCCGGCGGCTTTCGAGCCGACGGAGAGGAACGCGGTGACGGGCGTAGGTGCGCCCTGATAGACGTCGGGAATCCAGATCTGCATCGGCACGGCGCCGATCTTGAAACCGAGGCCGACCATGACGAGGGCGATGCCGAAAAGTAACGGGGTGGCGTTGGTGAGGTGGGTCAGGCGCTCAGGCATTTCCGCGAGGCTCATGGTGCCGGTGGTGCCGTAAACCCAGGCGATGCCGTAAACGAGGAAGCCGGTGCTTAGCGCGCCGAGGATGAGGTATTTCACCCCGGCTTCGAGCGAGCCGACGTTGCGGCGCATGTAGGCGACCAGGATGTAGAAGGTGACGGTGACGAGTTCGAGGGCGACGAAGGCACCGGCGAGGTCCTTGGCGGAGGCGAGCCACATCATGCCGGCGCAGGCGAAGACCGGGAGGCAGTAGAATTCACCGGTGCCGGATTCGGAGTCGGGGGATTCGGTGAAACGGGAGAGGATTTTCCGGTAATCGACGGCGAGCAGCAGGACGAGGATGGTGGTGACGAGGGCGAAGATCTTATAGAATTTCGCGAGGCCGTCGAAGTTGTAGAAGTTCCACAGCGGCCACTTGGCCCAGTCGGCGTCGGGTTTCGCGTCCGGTCCGATGGCGAGGCAGGTGAGCCCGAGGATGACCACCAGGCCGACGGCGGCGGAGAGGCCGACCCAGGCTTTGCTTTTGCACGAGCAAAAGGTCTCGGCCATGAGCAGGACGATGCCGAGGGTGACGACGAGGGCTTCTAGGTAATAAGCGGGCATGGGAAGAGAAGAATAGGTCTTATAGGTCCTATGGGACTTATTTCAGAAGGTTGAGCAGAAGGTTCGGATAGATGCCGACGGCGAAGAGCGCGAGAACCAGCAGCGTGGCAGGGATGCGGTCCGCCAGAGTGAGGTCGGCGGCGGATTCGGTGGCTTTCACGGCCGGGCCTTGGAAAATATTCCGGTAGGCGCGGAGCATGTAAACGGCGGAGATGACCACGCCCCAGATCGAGAAGATGCAGGCGATCTGGACGGGACCGAGGCCGGCGGTGCCGTTGTAGCTCTTGAAGGCGGCGAGGAAGACGAGGATTTCTCCGGAGAAATTGGCGAGGCCGGGGAGTCCGATAGAGGCCATGGCGGCGATGCCGAAGAGGAAGGCGAGCTTGGGCGCGGATTTGGCGAGGCCGCCGAGGTCCTGGAGGTCGAGTGAGCCGGTGTTGCGCTCGATGCGGTCGGCGAGGCCGAAGAGCAGGGCGATGGAAATGCCGTGGGCGAACATCAGGACGATGGCGGCGGAACGGGCAAGCGGGTTTTCCGGGAAGGCGATGAGCGCGGCGATGGCTAGGAAGATATACCCCATGTGCATCACCGAGGAGTTGCCGAGCATCAGGTCGAGGCGCTTCTGGGAAATCGTGACCCAACCGACCCACAGGATGTTGCCGAGCAGCAGGACGAGCAGGGGCGTGAGCCAGAATTGCAGGCCCTCGGGCACGAGCGGGATGGCGAGGCGCAGCAGGCCGTAGAGGCCGAATTTTTTCAGGACGCCGGCATGCAGCATGGCGACCGGAGCGGGCGCGCTGGCGTAGGCCGGAGCGGCCCACGAGTGGAAAGGGAAGAGCGAAACCAACGTGCCGAAGCCGACAATGAGCAGCGCGGCGATGCCCTTCTGCGAGGCGGGATCGATCATTGGCTTACCGCCCAGCGAAGCCCATGCTAGAATCCGGTGCATGTCGTAAGAGCCGGCGAGATTGGCGAGCCAGACGAGGCCTGCCAGCAGGATGATGGAGCCGAGACCAAGGTAGATGGTGATTTTCCAAGCCGCAGCGCGACGGTCGCCGCGGCCCAGGATGCCGATCATCAGGAAAGTGGGGATGAGGGCGAGTTCGTGGAACGCGAAGAAGAAGAACAGGTCGGTCGCGGCGAAGGCACCGAGCGCACCACCGGAGATGAGCAGCGATGAGCCGTAGTAGAGTTTTTCCCTGCCTTCAGGAGCCTTGCCGGAGAGCACGGCGGCGAGGGTGACGATCACGGAAAGCAGCACCATGATGACGCTCATGCCGTCGATGAAGCCGAAGGCGAGGTTGAGCGCGGGCTTTTCAAGAACGGGCACGGAGAAGGACCAGAGTCCGGTGCTATGCCATGTGCATGTCGCGATGAGACCGAGCACGAGATTGATTCCGGAGGCGGCGATGGCGGTGAGCCGGGCCGGCGCGCCGAAGAGGATCGCGATGAACGCGGCGATCGGGAGAAAGACGAGGAGTGCGAGCATGGGGAAGACTGGTTAGTTTGCCTTTTTCCGGGTGGTTCGGAGTTTGCGGGCGGGTTGTGGATTCGGAATGGTGTGAAAGCCCATCTCACGGGCGGGCTGGGTGGCGGGCGTCATCAACTGGCGGATCGCGTCGAAAACGATGCGAAACTGACCATCGTATTTTTTCTCAATGCTCTCTAGTTTTCGGGCCAAGTCGGCATTGGAGGCAAGTAACTCACGAAGACGGACGAAAGCCCTCATGATGGCGATGTTGACCTGCACGGCACGATCGCTACGCAGGACGCTAGAAAGCATTGCCACGCCCTGCTCGGTAAAAGCCATGGGAGATGCTCCTCCCAGTTTGCCAAGTCCTGGTATCACATTCTGTGATACCAGCTCGGTGATTTCACCATGGGTGAGCTCGAACATGAAGTCGGCCGGGAACCGGTCGGGATTGCGGCGGACAGCTTGTTTCAGCGCACGGGTCTCGACTTGGTATAGCTCGGCCAGCTGAAAATCGAGCATGACTCTCTGTCCCCGAAACAGCAGGATGCGCTGTTCGACTTGGATTGAGAGTTTGGGCGAGTGCATGAAAGAAAGGATTGCCGAATTTCAGGGATTAAGGGAATACCGTGAAATAAACGACGAGGATGATGCCAAGCCCGAAGGCGAAGGCGTAGCCCTGGAGGCTGCCGGACTGGACTTTGCGGAAGATATTGCCGAAGGATTCGGCGGCACGGCTGAGACCGCCGACGATGAGGCCGTTGATGATGAACTCGTCGAAGAAGGCGACGATGGCGGCGAAGGCGTCCTGGAAATAACGGACGAGGAAGTTGTCATAGATGCCGTCGATGTAGAAACGGTTTTGGAGGAGCGGGATTGAGACGGGGTCCTTTTCCTTGCCGGCGTAGAGCACGAATCCGGCGATCACCCCGGTGAGAAGCGCACCGATGGAGACGTAGGTGACGAAGCCGAGGTGGATGAGATGCTCCGGCTGGTGATAGGCCGGGGCGAACTTGCTCGCGACGAACGGGAACCCTGCGATGACACCGAGGATGGCGAGAAGCACGAGCGGACCGGACATCAGCGGGCCGACTTCATGGGCGTGCGAGGCGTTTTCGGAACGGTTCTTCCCGAGGAACGCGACGACGTAAAGGCGGGTCATGTAAAACGGCGTGAGCACCGCGACGGCTGCGGCGATCCAGAAGAGGATGGGTTCCTTTTCATGGGCGGCTTCGAGGATCTGCTCCTTGGAAAAGAATCCGGAGGTAAACGGCACTGCGATGAGCGCGGCAAATCCGATGAGGAAGGTGAATCCGGTGACCGGCATTTTCTTGAGCAGGCCGCCCATTTTCCAGATGTCCTGCTCATGATGGCAGGCGAAGATGACCGCGCCGGAACCGAGGAAGAGCAGGGCCTTGAACCAAGCGTGGGTGAAGAGGTGGAACATGCCCGCCTCGCCGGAAACGAGGCCCACGGCCATGACCATGTAGCCGAGCTGGGAGAGGGTGGAGTAGGCGAGCACGCGCTTGATATCGTCCTGTTGGGTGGCCATCAGCGCGGCGACGAGGGCGGTGATGCCGCCGGTCCATGCGATGACGGCGCTGGCTTGCAGGCCTTCGAAGACTTCGAAACCGAGGGTGAATTGCAGGCGGAACAGCATGTAAACCCCGGCGGCGACCATGGTGGCGGCGTGGATCAATGCGGAAACGGGCGTCGGGCCTTCCATCGCGTCCGGCAGCCAGACGTGGAGCGGGAGTTGGGCGGATTTTCCAACAGCACCGCAGAAGATGCAGAGCACAGCGGCGGAGAGCACGCCGCCGAAGATCGCGGGGTTGGCTTTTCCAAAAACTTCGAGACCTTCCTTCATGCCATCGAAAGCAAGGCTGCCGGTGATGCCCCACAGCATGAGGATGCCGACCATGAAGCCGAAGTCACCGATGCGGTTGCAGAGGAACGCTTTCTTCGCGGCGTCCGCGGCGGAATCCTTCTGATACCAGTGGCCGATGAGTAGATAGGAGCTGAGTCCGACCAACTCCCAGAAGATGAAGGTCATGATGAAATTGTCCGCCAGCACGATGCCGGTCATCGAGAACATGAAGAGCGACAATCCGGTGAAGTAACGCGCCTTGGCGGAGTCGTCCTTCATGTAGGCGAGCGAGAAGATATGCACCAGCAGGCCGACGCCGGTGACGACGATCATCATGCCGGTGGAAAGCTGGTCGAGCTTGATGCCAATGTTGATGGAGAAGTCGCCAATCGTCGCCCAGGCGAAGTGGGCGGTTTCATTTTTCCCTAGCAACAGCACCGCGATCACAAAAGTCGCGAGCGCGGAGGCGACCGAGACGATCGGCGCGAGTCCGGATTTTTTCAGGAGAAGTTGGTTCGCTGCCGCGACGGCGAGCGGGAGGAAGAGGAGGATCCAGGCGAGATTCATGAGGTGGGAAGTCAATCAGTGGTTGAGTTCTTCAGCCCTTGAGCGAAGTGAGCTCGTCCGTGTGGATGGTTTGTCGGGCGCGGTAGAGGGCGACGATGATCGCGAGGCCGACGGCGACTTCTGCGGCGGCGACGGTGATGACGAAGAATACGAGCATCTGGCCGTTGTAGTCGGGAAGGCCGTTAGGCTTGACGTGGAAGCGGGAAAACGCGACCAGCGTGAGGTTCGCCGCACTGAGCATGAGCTCGAGACACATGAAGACGATGATGATGTTCCGGCGCAGCACCACGCCCGCGAGGCCGATGGCGAAGAGAAGTCCGGAGACGAGCAGGTAGTCGTTGAGGGTGGCCATGAGAGATGATGTTTAGTCCGCCTGGCGTTTGGAGAGGACGACGACGCCGACGGTGGCGACGAGCAGCAGAACGCCGAGGATCTGGAGTGGGAGATTGTAGTCGGTGAAAAGCGTGTGGCCGATGAGGTGGACGTCGGGGAGTTTTCCCTGGGTGAGCGTGGTGGCGATCTTGCTGGTGGCGGGAAATCCGCTGGCGGCTGCGGCGAGGGTTTCCTTGTCGAGTGTGGGGGCGATCACGTTAGGAGTGCGCGAGAGGATGCCGATGAGTTGCACGGTGAAGGCGGCTACCAGGGCGATGCCAGCGGCGACCGGAACGAGGGACTTGGAGCGCTTTTCCTCATCCTTGAGGTCGAGCAGCATGATGATGAAGAGGAACAATACCATCACCGCGCCGGTGTAGACGAGGATCTGGATGACGCCGACAAAGAAGGCACTGAGGCCAATGAACAATCCAGCGAGACCTACGAAACAGGTGACGACGGAAAGCGCGCTGGAAACCGGATTGCGGAAGGCAATCACCGAGACACCACCGATGAGCATGACGGTGGAGAAGAGCCAGAAGAGATAGGAAGGCATGGGATGATTAGAGAGAAAGTTACTTCAGTTCGTTCCACTTGTTGACGAGGCCGACGCGGGTACCGCCGATTTCGTAGAGGCGCTTTTTGTCGTGGACCATGTCGGCGCGCTTGAGGCCGGTGATGAGGTAGTCCTTGCGCAGATAGATCGCCTGCTCCGGGCAGACTTCCTCGCACATGCCGCAGTAGATGCAGCGGATCATGTCGATTTCGAATTCGAGCGGACGCTTCTCGACTTTGGCCCACGGGTCATCAGACGGAATTTCGGAGGGAATGATCTTGATGGCCTTGGGCGGACAGATGAATTCGCAGAGCTGGCAGGAAACGCAGCGTTCGCGGCCTTGCTCGTCGGTGACGAGGGCGGGCGCGCCGCGGTAGTATTCCGGCAGATGCTCGTCCCAGCGTTGCTCGGGGAACTGCATGGTCACGCCGAGGCCGGAGGACGCGAGTTCGTCGGCTCCGACGGATTTTCCACGCAGCGTTTTCACCGCGTGGGTCATGGTGAGGAAGAAGCCCTTGATGAGTGCTCCGAAGTAGATTTTCTCACCGAAATTGAGTTTTGGGCGCTGGAGTTTGACGACGGCCATGAGAGGAAATTGTGAGAAGTTTTAGTTAGGCGCGAAGGACTTTCGGGGTTTCCTCGGAGACCTTGGCTACCCAGATCACCGCGGCGGTGACGATGACGAGCAGGACGGCGCCAATACCGATGATCGTGCCCTTGAGCTGTGGCGCTGCGACGATGAGGGCGGCGAGGAAGACGTTGATGAGGGCGGCTTCGAAGAACACGACCCAGCCGAGTTTCATGAGCTGGTCATAACGGAACCGCGGCACGGTCCAGCGGACGAGGATGAAGAAGAGGATGAAGCCGATCAGCTTGGTCATGAAACAACCGAGGTGGATGAGTCCGCCGAAGTAGAAGTCGCCGATGTGAAGCTTGGCGACCATGGCGTCGAGGCCGAAGCCGATCGACCAACCGCCGAGGAAGAGGGTGATGATGAGCGCCGAGCCGATGACCATGGCGGCATATTCGCCCATGAAGAACATCGCGAATTTCATCGAGGAATATTCGGTGTGATAGCCGCCGACGAGTTCGGTTTCGCACTCGGGAAGGTCGAAGGGCATGCGGTTGGTTTCCGCGAAGATCGAGATGGTGAAGATGAGGAAGGCGATGGCGGCGGGGAACCAGAAGAGCAGCTTGCTGGTGAGCGTGTGGTCCGCGTCGTGGCCCCAGAGCGGGAGCAGCAGCCAGCCGTGGTCGGCTTGCTGTTGGACGATGGTGCTCAGGTTGAGATCGCCGAAATACATCAGCACCGGGATGATCGAGAGGCCGAGGGCGATTTCGTAGGAAATCATTTGCGCCGTGGAGCGGACGCCGCCGATGAAGGGGAACTTCGAGTTGGAAGACCAGCCGGCGAGGGTGATGCCATAGACGGATAGGGAGGCGACGGAGAAGATGAACAGCGGCCCGATGTCGAGATCCGCGATGACGAGCTTTTCGGTGTGGCCGAAGATACTGATCGGCGAACCGAAGGGGACGACGCAAACGGTGATGAGCGCGGGGACGACGGTGAGCGCCGGTGCCATCCAGTAGAACGCCTTGCGGACGTGGGCGGGAGTGAAGTCTTCTTTTAGAAACAGCTTCAAGCCGTCGGCGATCGGTTGGATCAGTCCGAAAAGGTGGAAGTCTTTTTTAAATCCGAACAAGGTCAGCGGGATGCCGACGCGGTTAGGGCCGACGCGGTCCTGGATGACGGCGGAGAAGCGGCGCTCGAAATAGACGGAAACGGGAACCAGCGGCAGCACCACCATGAAGGTGAGCACGATGATTTTGACAATGATGATGGCAATCTGGAGGAGATCCATGGAGGAGAGGAGTGGGAAAAATTAACCGTTGATGAGTCCGGCGGCTTTGCGGGCGCGCTCGTTTTGGAGGAGGGCGATCTGGTAGCCGGTTTCAGCGATTTGCGTGCCTTGATGGCCGATTTTCGAAAGCGTCAGGCCGTTGAAGGCGGCGACGTTTTCCGCGAGCACTTTGAAGACGTCCTCGATGTGGTGGATCTGGTTCGTGTCGCTGGAGATGGCGAGAAGCAGGTCGCGGAGGATTTCCCAATCGTCGTGCGCCTGGCCTTGCGGTTCGACGGCGCGGTTGAGGCGCTGGAGACGGCCGGCGAGGTTGACCATGGAACCGCGCTTTTCGGCGAAGGCGGCGGAGGGTAGGACGATGTGCGCTTGCTCGGCGGTGGGATTGGCGAGGACGCTGGTTTGGAGGAGGAAATCGAGTTTGCCGAGGTCTTCCGCGGTGAAGCCGGCGTCGGTGATGAGGTCTTCCCCGAGCACGATGAGCGATTTGACCGAGCCGTTGCGGACACCGTCTCGGATGGAGCTGAGATTCCAATAAGGCTCTTCAGCGCCGAGGACGAGCTTGGCACCGGTGGTGTTCGGGTTGCGGTCGGCGGCGATGAGCAGGGCGTCGGCCTCGGCGAAGCGGGGAACGAGCGAGAGCAGGGAAGTGCCGATTTCCGAGGCGAGGGCGCGGGCGAGGAAGAGTTCCTCGTTGGTCATGCGGCCGGAGGCGATGATGGCGGTTTGCGCTGCGGGGATGGATTTGATTCTTGAGGCGGCGGAGGCGATGGCGGCGGGCCAGGCAATGGGTTGAAAACTCGTGGGCGAGACGCCCACGCCCCTTGAAAGCGGCTCGGTGAGGCGGGCCTCGCTGTCGATGTAGTGGAAATTCAGGCGATGGGAATCGGGCATCCAGGCGGAGTTCACCTCGTCGTTCAGGCGCGGGGTGATGCGGTGGATTTTGTTTTCCCGGGTCCAGAGGGTGATGTTGGTGCCGGTGCCGCAATTCACGTCGATGCTCGGGGTTTCCTTGAGGAACCAGACGCGCATTTGGAAGCGGAAGTCGTTGGATGTCAGCGCGCCGACCGGGCAGATGTCGGCGGTGTTGAGCGAGTAGTTCGAGTCGAGCAGGCGGTCCGGGTGGACGGTGAGGGTGGTGTGCGTGCCGCGCTGGGTGAAGCCGAGCACCGGATCGTCGGCGACTTCGTCCATGAAGCGGATGCAGCGGCTGCACATGATGCAGCGCTCGTCGTCGAGGCGGATGCGCGGGCCGATCTCGACGTTTTTCGGCTTTTTCACCTTCATGTCCACGAAGCGCGAGACGCCGCGGCCGTGCTGGACGGACTGTTCCTGGAGGCGGCATTCGCCGGCTTGGTCGCAGATCGGGCAGTCGAGCGGGTGATTGATCAGGAGAAATTCCATGACGCCCTCTCGGCACTTTTCGACGAGTTCGCCGGTGGTGCGGATGCCCATGTTTTCGCTGATGGTGTTGGCGCAGGCGATCACGGGGCGGGGGATCCAGCCGATGATTTCGTAGCCGTTCTCGTCGCGCTGGGGCTCCTGGCCGGGCGCGGGGCGCGGCGGCATGCCCATTTGCACGAGGCACATCCGGCAATTTCCGGGCGAACTGAGCTTCGGGTGGTAGCAATAGTGGGGGACGATGACCTGCGCCTGGCGGCAAGCCTCGATCATCCGTGTGCCCTTGGGGAATTGGTGCCAAACTCCGTCGATCTGGACGTTGACCAGGCCTTTTTCGGCAGCTTGGTCTTTGGGCAGGTTCAATTCCGCTGTCGCCGAAGGTGTGTCGCTCATGGCTAAATAAGAGCGCCGGACGCTTGTGCAAGAAGAGCCCGGCGGTGTTCGCGCGGCAATATGTCCACCCGGGGCGGACCGGGCAAGCGTGCTTTGTGAAAAGTTTCACAAGCGAATTTATGGAGAATTCCAAAGGTTTTGGGATCACTTAGACCCTTTGCCAAAAATTAGTTCCCTTGTTCGGAATGCGTTTTGCAAACGGATCGGATGATTTTCGGTCGATCCATCAAGTGCTGGATCGACTCAACGAGCTTGTCGCTGAGGTCCTTGCTTTGTTTCGTGAAGTAGCCGGCCAGGTAGTGTCCTTTCAGGTGCTGCCAAAGTCGCTCGATCGGGTTGAAGTCGGG
>NZ_JBIKBQ010000028.1:0-34441 GCF_058122085.1 Luteolibacter sp.
ATCATTGCTCGCGGTGAAGCTGGCATCCACGCTCCCAGCCGCATGGAGCCGGGCGAGGTTCGCGTGCGCCGCCCCGCCCACCGTGGTGAAGAGCCCCCCGATGATCACCTTCCCATCCGGCTGCACCGCCGTGGCCAGCACACTGCCACCACTCACGTTCGGATTATAGGCATCCAGCGTCCCCGGCGGCGCTGGGTTGACGGTGGCGACCTGCACGGGTGTGCCACTGCTCTGACCGCTGGTGGTGACGACGGCATTCAAGTCTCCGGGGCTGAGGTCGGTGAGGCCGGTGACCGTCAAAGAGGTGGCCGTTGAAGCCGTGACCGTGCCGCTGCCTACAGGCGTAAATACGACGGCGTTATTCCCCGGCGTGGTGCTGAACTGGGTGCCGGTGATCGTCAGTGTCGCAGCCATCTGCGGCAGATTAGCCGCTGAGGCAGTGACGGTAGGAGGGGCAAGATAGGTAAAGAGTGTGTTAGTCGAGTTCGTTCCGCCTGCGACCACCACATCCACGCTCACCGCGCCTGCCGCGTGGCCGGGGGTGACTGCCGTGATCGTCGTGCTGCTCATGACACTGAAAGAGGTCGCTGCCGTGCCGCCGAAGGTCACGGCGCTGGCTCCCGTGAAGCCCATGCCGGTGAGGGTCACGCTCATGCCGCCGGCTGGACTGCCGTCAGCAGGGCTGATGCTGCTGACGATGGGGGGAACCGGTGCCAGACCGCTGAAACTGCCCACGGTTTCCACCAGCCCAGAACTGCCGTTGTAACCGCCGCTGCTCGTGCGTCCACGCGCGCGGAGCAGGCCGCTAGTAGGTAGGCTCAGGCCGCTGATCTGCCAGTTGGCAGTGGTGCCCACGCGGGCACCACTGCCGATTGGAATCCAGCTCGTGCCGCTATCCGTGCTCATCTCGAAGGTGACCTGGGAAACCTCCGGCGCACTGCTACCACGACTCCACAGCGCCAGCGTCGCATCTGGCACGGTGACGGTCTGCGTGGCGGCATCATTCGTCATCCGCGCGATGCGGTTGATCGCCGTGCCGTTGACCGTGGTGAAGTTGCCGCCCAGCACGATCTTCCCGTCCGCCTGCACCGCCACGCTATTGACGGTGCTGCTTGCACCGGTGCCGGGATCAAAGGTGGTGTCCAGGCTGCCGTCCACATTGAGCCGGGCCAGAGCCGTGCGCGCCACGCCGCCCACCGTGCTGAAGCCCCCGCCGATGATCATCTTCCCATCCGGCTACACCGCCGTGGCCAGCACCCAGCCGTAGCCGCCGGCCACGTTCGGATCATAGGCCTCCAGCGTCCCCGCCACCTGCGCCCATGCGGGCGAGGCGGCGGCGAGCAGAGTGAGGCCGAGGGCGAGGAGGTGGCGGATGGTTTTCATGGTTCATGGCGACTGTGGATTGACGGATGCTGCGACTGCGCATCCCCAAGATTGGTGGCCCCGGTCGTGAACCAGAAAGGATGGAGATACTTGGAGAATGCCTAGTGCCGCAGATGATGGCAATACACATTTTGCATTTGCTGCCCCAGACGGAGCGGGCGCGCTGCGTGTTTCCACCCAGGCGGCGGAGCCTCAACCCGACCTTCGGCGGCAGCGGCGTGAGATCTCTTGCGGCAACCGTTGCACCACTGCATCGCGCGGCGTGAATGATCCCCACGCCCGGGCTCACGTCGTGCTTTGAAGTCCCGGCTAACAAGCATTGCTTGTATTGGATGAAAAAACCGGCGGGGTGACGGAGTGGCGGGAGGTTGGCTTGTGGTCGTGGTTTTCACAGGGCGGGTGGCTGCCTAGGATAAAGCGCGGGCGGGGTGTTATCTTCCGGGTAGAAACAGGGTTGCCAATATGCAAGTGATTGTTAACGAGTCGGTTGCATTGATTTATCTTGTTGCGGATCGGATGGGTGAGGTCGTTTTCCGGGGGTGCGGGGGCGTTTCCTGGCTGCGGGGGGCGTTTTCCGGACGTGCGCGGGTGTTTCTGGAATGCGAGGGGGCGTTTCGCGGGTGTGCGCGGGCGTTTCCTGGCGGCGGGAGGCGTTTCTCGAATGCGCGCGGGCGTTTCTTGGATGTCGGGGGCGGTTTCCCGGATGTAAATGGGCGTTTCTTCGAGGTAAATGTCGGTTTCTTGGATGCGCGAGGGCGTTTCCTGGATGTAAGAACTGGGAGCGAGACGCTCCGAGCACGGTCTGCCGCGAGACGCGTCAGCCACTTTCCTGCCGTCACTTTCCTTCTCTTGAAGCTTGGCAAGCCATCGGCGGTGTTTGAAAGTAAGCCATGTTCAGTGCCAATAAACTCACCCCGGAACAAAAAGACGCGCTCACCCAGTGGGCGGCCGAGGGAGCCACGATGTCGGATCTCCAGCGCCATTTGAAGGACGATTTCGGCCATTCCCTCACCTATATGGACACCCGTTTCCTGATCCTCGACCTCGGCATCGAGCTGGTCGAGACGCCGAAGGTGGAAGCGAAAAAGGAGGAGAAGCCCGCGCCGGTTCCGACCGGATTTGTCACCGTGACGATGGACAGCCTGACTCTGCCCGGCGCGTTGGTCAGCGGAAAAGCCACTTTCAGCGATGGTGAGACGGCCGTCTGGATGCTCGATCAAAACGGCCGCCCCGGCCTGGATCCGGACACGGAGGGCTACCGTCCGACGCCCGAGGACATCAAGGAGTTCCAGGTGCAGCTCCGCGATTTGATTCAAAAAAGCGGGCTTTGAGCGGATCAGCGGGTCACAGACACGAAGCCCGTCCCGCGGCGTTAAAAGGAAGGAACATGCCCGGCCAGACCCCACGATTTCCCACGGCGCGCCACCGCAGCCGCCGGGGTTTTGTTTTCCCGGTGCTGGCTCTGTGCATGCTCGTTGCAAGCTGCAAGCCGCCCGCAAAATCCCCGCCCGCGAGCGTGGGCGAACTCGTTTCGCAACTCGCGGGCGCGCGGATCGACGCCGCCCGGACCAAGCTTGAGCTGAAGCGCCCGGACGAGGCGCTCGCCCTGCTGGTTTCCGCCCTGAATGCGGAGCCCGCTTCCCAAGAGGCACGCGATCTGGCGGAAACGATCCTGAAGGAAACAGTTTGGAATTTCCCGACTCTCACTCTCGCCCACCCGCTGCCGGTAGAACAAATCAACGTCGCCGGGCCGTCGTCGCTGTGGGTGAGCCTCGGCGGAAAGGCCAACACGACCGTCTGCTGGAATCTCGAAACGCCGCAAATCGAGAGCGTCCTGTTTCCCGTGGCCGATCACCAAACCCGCAGCCTGGTGTTTGACCCGGGGCATCAGTCGGTGGTCGTCGAACGCGGGCCGGTGACATTGCTTTGCAACGCGCGAACGCTCAAACCGATCCGCGATCTCGGCCCGCTGCCGGATTTCCTCACGCCCTCGGCCGTCATTGTTTTCTCCGCGGACGGCCTGCTGATGGCGCATCCGGGTTTCCTATCGGAGAACGACCATTCCGTCGTATGGCACCTGCGGGACACCTCGACAGGGGAAATCATCCGCTCCTCCGAGCCGCTGGCCCCTCGGCCGCTCGCCGCCTTCCTGGACCGCGCGCGACTGCGCGTGCTGCATGCCGACGGAAGCCTGTTGGAGATGCCCGTCTACCCGGTCGAGCCGGTCCTGAAGACCCCGCTGCCGGAGCCGGTGAAGCTGCTTCAGGCGCAATTCTCACAGGATGGAAACGCAGTGCTAACACTCCAAGATCCGGGGCCGCACCAGCCGGCCGTCCCGGCCGTTATTTCCTACCGCGACGAGGAGGACGGCTCGCTCGGCCCGGCGGCGCTGGCCCGCCGCTTCCCGTGGAGCCGCCATCCTAACTTGTGGACCGGCCTGATGCGCGATCCCGAGCACGCGCCGTTCGCGGTCGATGGAAACCGCGTGACCCTCCTGACGAATCCGCACGCGCCCGTCGAAGTGGCATCGGCGGTCACCGCAGTCGCCTTCGATGAAAAAAACCTGCTCACCGGCGAGGAAAACGGCACGCTGACCATCCACCGGCTGCTGCCTTTGCCTGGCATGCATTCCAGCGCGGGGAAACCCGCAGCCATCGACGAAGCGTCCCTTCTCGCCTTGGGAAACCTCAGCGCAGCCCTGGCCGGCAGCCGCTATGACGAAAAGGAACGGAGCTTCACCCGCATCGCAGCCGAAGCGAGAACCACGGCTTTCAACGCTTGCAACTTCGACGGTCTCCTCACCGTTTTCCCGCTCCTGGACTTCACCGCGGTCATCGCGGAATTCAAAACCATCCGCCATCGCCACGCCGCTCCCGAAGCATTCGCGCCGCTGCGGGACCGCCTCGAACGGGCAGAGCCCCCTGCCGCTGCCGCTCTCGCGCTTGCCCTGAAATCCGAGGACGCCGAACAGATCGAAGCCTGCCTCTCCACCGCCGTGGATCTTCCGCCGCTGCTCCGGCGCATCTCGCTCTCGCGCATCGCCTGGCTGCAAGGCCGCAAGGCGGACGCGCTAGCAGGCTGGTCCGGAGTTTTCCCCGATCTAGCGGAGGTTCGCCTGCGCGAGGACTGGCTCGGCTGGGAACAGACGGATTTCCAGCCGGCGCTCGACCAGCTCCGCCAATGTGTTAGCGGCGAACTTGCCGCGATCCAGGTGCCGGAAAACTCCACGCCCGAGCAGCGGAAAGCCATCATCGCGCGCTTCACCGATCCCGCCACCATCGCCGCCGTCGGCCGCGCCCGGTTTGCCGATGCCTGCCTCAAGGCGGCGCTCGCCTTTTCCGCCCACAAGGAGGAAAAGGAAGCCACCTTCCAGCTCGCCAGCCTCGCCCGCAATCTCGGCGCGCCCGCCGAACCCTGCCTGCGGGCCGAGGCGCTCGCCCTGACCGCCCTCGGCGACTACCAGAAGGCTCACCCGCGCTGGATCGAGCTCATCACCGAGCATCCGGTGGAGACGACCTTGCCCGGCGACTACGCCGAAGCGGCCTACACCGCGTTCGAAAACGCCGACCCGCGGCAGGCGATGGAAATCCTAACCACCGGCATGCACCGCTTCACGCAGGACGGGAATTTCGCGCTGCGGGCGGGTTGGGTCGCGCTGCTCACCGGCAACTCCGAGCGGGCCTATCGGTTCCTGCGCGAGGGCCAGCGCATCGGTTTCCCCGCCGAAAAACTCGAGAACGCCACCGCACTGCTCGTCATCGCCGCCGCACAGACCGGCGCGAACGACGACGCGGCCGTCTATTTCCAGGATCTGCTCAGGATTGATCCCGCTTGGGCGGATTACGCCACCCTCGACACGCTCGAATGGCCCGAGGAGCTCAAAGCGGTCCTCGGGCAATTCATGCGCTGACGGCTCAGGCGAGGTCTTTCACCTGCACCTGCGCCCACCATTCCTTAAAGGTGTTGATGAAAACATGGTGGTCCGGCTCAACCTGATAGGCGTCGTGATCCTCGATGGTGTTGAACTGCATGGTCAGCGCGTAGTCCCATGACTGGTCGATGACCGGACGCACCACCACTTTCGCGGGAACCGCCCAGCGACCGCCGGCCACCAGGTCGATGTCGAACAGCGCCGCCAGACCTTGCTCGAAGATCGCGCGGTCCACGTCATTTTGATATTCTTCCTTCAGCCAGAAATAAACATGATGGTCCATGCCGTAGGGAAATAAGCCCCGCGTGCACCCACCGCAAGCTTGATCCCTCCATGAAAATCCTCATCACCGCCTTTGGGAAATAGGCTGCTGATTTGATTTGCCGCTCCTTCTTGGGTCCCTAAACTCCGCCGCAAGTCCATGATCCGCCTGCTCTCCTCCGTCATCCTGCTGCTGTTCGCCATTCCGGCACTCGTCGCGCAAACCCCGTCGCTGCCATCGGACGTCTACAAGTCCGTGCTGCGCATCGAGGTCGCCACCCAGGTTCCCGACTATCAGACACCGTGGAATTCCGGCCGCTTCGGCGGCGGGATCGGCACCGGATTCCTGATCGGCAAAAACAAGATCCTCACCAACGCGCACGTCGTTTCCAACGCCCGCCGCATCCTCATCACCGTTTACGGCAGCCCCAAGAAATACCCGGCCAAGGTGGAGTTCATCGCCCATGACTGTGATCTCGCCCTGCTCTCGATCGACGATTTCAAGGACTTGGAATCCTTCCCCACCTTCGAGTTCGGCGATGTCCCAAGCCTCGAATCCCAGGTCCGCGTCATCGGCTATCCGGTCGGCGGCGAGCGCCTGTCCGTCACCCGCGGCGTCGTTTCCCGCATCGATTTCCAGCCCTACTCGCACTCCCGCGCGGATTCCCACCTGATCATCCAGATCGACGCCGCCATCAATCCGGGCAACTCCGGCGGCCCCTGCGTCCAGGACGGCAAGGTAGTCGGCGTCGCGTTCCAAGGCCTCCGCCAGGCCGACAACACCGGCTACATCATTCCCACCCCGGTCGTCCGGCGCTTCATCAAGGACATCGAAGACGGCAAGTATGATTCCTACGCCGACCTCGGAGTCAGCGAGTTCCCGCTCTTCAACCCGGCGATGCGCAAGGCGCTCGGCCTGCCTAACGACGACAAGGGCGTGCTCATCACCAACGTCATTCCCACCAGCTCGAGCGACGGCTTTCTCAAGCCCGGAGACATCCTCATGTCGCTGGACGGCAAGCAGGTGGACAGCGCGGGCATGATCACCATCGACGGCGAGAACGTGAACCTCAACGAGATCGTGGAGCGGAAATACGCGGGCGACAAAGTCGCCGTCCGCTGCCTCCGCGACGGTGCGGTGAACGATGTGGACATCACCCTCAAGCCGCTGGAATGGTCGAGGATGTACGCGGTGTCCTACGAGAAAAAACCGCGCTACACGGTTTTCGCGGGCCTCGTTTTCCAACCATTAGACACCAACCTCTTCGCCGCCTCCAAATTTGATGACGTCACCGTGCGCCGGCTCTACACCGACTACGTGCCGAAAGGGCTGTTTGAAAAACACAAGGACATCGTGGTGTTGACGCGGGTGGAGAGTGATCCGGTGACCAGCCAGCTGTCGAATTTCACCGGCTTCGCAGTGGACAAGATCAACGGCACCGAAGTCCGCGACCTCGCCCACGCCCACGAGCTTCTCCGCCCGAAAGAAGCGCCCGAGTTCTTCGTCATCGAGCTTTTCGGAGCCGAGCGGCCCATCGTGATTCCATCCGCCAAAGTCGCGGATGCCGACAAGCGGATGCGGGAAAACGGCATCACCCGCCTGGAAAACCTCGAGGACTGAGCCATGCCCCGCGTCGGCATCGCCCTGGGCTCGAATCTCGGAGACCGTCTCGCGAACCTCCAGGCGGCCCGCGACTGCCTGTTGGAAATCGCCACTCCGGGCGAGCCTTTCCTGCAAGCCTCGATCTATCAAACCGAGCCGTTGCTGTGTCCGCCCGGCTCGCCGCTTTTCTACAACTCCATCGTCGAGATCGACTTCGGTGGCGACCCGTTCGAACTGTTGGAGCTCACCCAGTCGATTGAGGAAAAGCTCGGCCGGACCGGCGTTCCCGCACGGAACGCGCCGCGGATCATCGATGTCGATCTGTTGTATTTCGGTGAGGCGGTGATCGATACCGAAGCGCTGCTGCTGCCCCACCCGCGGATCGGCGAGCGGCGTTTCGTGCTGCAGCCGCTGGCGGAAATCCGTCCCGACCTGGTCCTGCCCGGTCAGGCCGCGGGCGTTGCGGAGCTTCTGGTCCGCTTGGAATCCACCGAGCCGCCGCTAGTCCTCGTCACGCTTGCGATCCTGGATTCACGACTCTAGTTTTGCGCATGGCCATCGAGACAATCGCCGGGTTTTCCCCATCCATTCATCCAAGCGCCTTCATCGCCGCGAGTGCGGACGTGATCGGGCGGGTGACGCTGCACGAGGAGACGAGTGTTTGGTATAACGCGACCTTGCGCGGCGACATCAACGAGATCGTGATCGGTCCGCGGTCGAACGTGCAGGACAACGCGGTGATCCATCTGGCGGACGATTACGGCTGTTATGTCGGCGAGCTGGTGACGGTGGGCCACTCGGCGATCCTGCATGCGTGCACGGTGAAAGACGAGGTGCTCGTCGGCATGGGCTCGATCGTGCTCGACGGCGCGGTGATCGGCGAGCGCTCGATCATCGGGGCGGGAGCGCTGGTCACGGGCGGGACGATCATTCCGCCGGGCTCGCTGGTTCTGGGCTCGCCGGCGAAGGTGGTTAGGACGCTTTCGCTCGACGAGCAGGCGAAGATCAAAGGCTGGGCGGAGAAGTATGTGCGCGGCTCGCGGACCTATCTGGAACGGAAGCAGGGCGGCGCTTAGACCGCTTTTCTCCGACAGCAACCGATGGTGTGGTCGTTCACCATGCCGACGGCTTGCATGAGCGCATAGGTGGTGGTGGAGCCGACGAAGTTGAACCCGGCTTTCCTCAAGGCCTTGGAAAGCGCGTCGGACTCGGGGGTCTTGGAGGGGAAGTCAGCCATCGTTTTGAATTGGTTCACGATCGTCTTCCCGCCGGTGAAGCTCCAGATCCATTCCACCGGATCGCTGAGCTCCAGCCACGCGCGGGCGTTCTGGCGGACCGAGAAGATTTTCCCGCGGTGGCGGATGATGCCGGGATCGAGGATGAGTTTTTCGAGCTCGGCATCGGTCATCGCGGCGACTTTTTCCGGCTGGAAGTTGTGGAAAACCTGGCGGTAGCGCTCGCGTTTCTGGAGGACGGTCCACCACGAGAGGCCGGCCTGCGCGCCTTCAAGGCAGACGCACTCGAACAAATAACGGGGATCGCGCGAGGGCACGCCCCACTCGGTGTCGTGGTATTCCACGTAGAGCGGGTGTTGGAGCGGAAGCCAAGGGCAGCGGGTCATGGCAGCATTTTCCCGATCCGCGCGGGGAACGCAATCCCGCCTTGCCGCCCACCGCCGCGCCTGCTTCGCTGCGCGCCCCAACCTTTCAAACACATGGCCAACAAAGACGTCACCGATCCCGCTCGCATGGAAAAAATTGTGTCGCTGTGCAAACGCCGCGGCTTCATTTTCCAAGCCGGAGAGCTTTACGGCGGCCTCAACGGTTGCTGGGACTACGGCCCGCTCGGCGCGGAGCTGAAGCGCAATTTGAAGGATTACTGGTGGCGGAAAACCGTGCAGGAACGCGACGACGTGCTCGGCATGGACGGCGCGATTCTGACCATGGAGCAGGTGCTCGTTTCCTCCGGCCACGTGGGTGGATTCTCTGATCCGATGTGCGACTGTTTGCTTTCCAAAGCGCGTCTGCGTGCGGACCAGATCCCGGCGCAGGACGGCACGGCGGTTTATTTTTCGGGAGCGAAACATCCGGCGACCGGCTGGAGCATTGAGCGCCCGTTCGCGGTGTTAGTCGCGCCCGGCAAGGACCCGATTGAGTCGCACAAGACGGCTCGCAAGTTTTACGCCGAGCTGATGCCGGACAAGAAGATTTCCCCGAAGGAGCTCGAGCTAGCGGAAGATCGTCGCCAGGAAGTCACCGGCACAACAAGCTTCAATCCGGAGAACGGCTCACTGCTCACCGAGCCGCGCCAGTTCAACCTGATGCTGCAAACCAACTTCGGCGCGACCGGCGACCAGATCGCCTACCTCCGCCCGGAGACCGCGCAGTCGATCTTCGTGCAATACAAAAACGTGCTCGATTCCAACCGCGTGAAGCTGCCCTTCGGCATCGCGCAGTGCGGCAAGTCGTTCCGCAACGAGATCAACCCGCGCAATTTCACCTTCCGGTCGCGAGAGTTCGAGCAAATGGAGATCGAGTATTTCTGCCACCCTGACGACGGCCTGCGCCTGACCGACGAGTGGCTGGCCGAGCGCCTCAAGTTCTACGGCGAAATCGGCATCCCGCGCGAAAAACTCCACATCCTCGACATCCCGGATGGCGAGCGCGCGTTCTACTCGCAGAAAACCTACGACATCGAATACGAATTCCCGTTCGGCATCCAGGAGCTCGAAGGCGTGGCCTATCGGACCGACTACGACCTCGGCGTGCATGAAAAAGGCTCCGGCAAATCGCTGGTGTATTTCGACGAGGAGACGAAGGAAAAGTTCCTGCCGCACGTCGTCGAGCCTTCCGCCGGTTGCGACCGCACGGTGCTCGCGCTTCTTTGCGAAGCCTTCGACGAAGAAACGCTCACCGATGAAAAGGGCAAGGAGGACGTCCGCACGGTGCTGCGCTTCGTCCCGCGGATGGCTCCGATCAAAGTCGGCATTTTCCCGCTGCTCAAGAAGAACGAGGAGCAAGTCCGCATCTGCCGCGAAATCCAAAAAACGCTGCAACCGTGGATGAACGTCTTCTACGACGATGGCGGCGCGCTCGGTCGCCGCTATCGCCGCCAGGACGAAGTCGGCACTCCGTTCTGCGTCACCGTCGATTTCGAAACGCTTGGCGAGGAAAATCCCGATCTCAAAGGCACCGTCACCATCCGCCACCGCGACTCGATGGAGCAGGAGCGCCTACCGATCAGCTGCCTGCTCACCTGGCTGCTGGAGCGCGTGCGTTGAACGGATTTCCAGAAAGCCCTGTGAAACGCCCAAGGAGGGGCGAAACGCGTTCGCCCACGCCCATGAGGGGACAATGGGATTGAGCGGATGCACGGCGCATTGGCTTTCCATGGGCCCGGCGGACACGTTCCGCCGCTCCGTGAGATGACGCGTCGCTGGCCTCGAGGCCGAAACGCTAAAGAAAAGCCAAGAATCAGCGTCACGGCGAGACCGCGAGGCGCTCGGTGCTGGTTTGGCGTTCGAAGAGGAAGCCGTTTTCCTTGTAGGTCTTGAGCCGGAAGTGGGTGGCGGTGGAGATCACGCCGTCAAGCGAGCTGAGTTTCTCGGAGACGAAACGGGCGACTTCGCGCAGGTCTCCGCCCTCGACGACGACCATCAGATCGTAACCGCCGCTGGCGAGATAACAGGAAACGACCTGGTCGAAACGGGCGACGCGCATGGCGAGCCGGTCGAAGCCGCCGCCGCGTTCGGGCGTGACTTTGACCTCGATGAAGGCGGAGACGGAGGTGTCGCCGGTGGCTTCGGGATTGATCACCGCGTGGTGGCCGAGGATGGTGCCGTCCGCTTCCCAGGCGGCGATGCGCGCGGCGACGGCGGACGGGTCGAGCGAGAGCAGGTCGGCGAGTTCGCGGTCGGTGAAGCGGGCTTTGCGGCGGAGGAGCTGGAGAAGCGGGTCGGAGGACATGGGAGAAAAAGAGTCGAAAGTCGGAAGGTCTGAAAGTCTAAAAGTCGGAAAGTCGCAGGCGTCTTTGACTTTCAGACTTTCAGACCTTTCGACCTTGGACTCCTCAATCCCCGAGACAAATGCCGACGGCTTTGGCGGCCTGGACGAGCTCGCTCTCCGGCTCGACGAGGCGGAGCTGGTGGACGGCTTCCTCGATGGGCACGGAATCGACGTGATAGGACTGGTAGCTGACCATGCGGCCGAATTTGCCTTCCTCCGCCAATTTCACCGCCATGACGCCGAAGCGCATGCCGAGGATGCGGTCGAGCGCGGTCGGCGAGCCGCCGCGCTGGAGGTGGCCGAGGGTGCAGGCGCGGGTTTCCTTGCCGGTGAGTTTCTGGAGCTTGGCGGCGACTTGCTCGCCGATGCCGCCGAGGCGGATTTCGCCGCCGGTGTTGGCATCGAGAGTGACGATGTGGCCGTCGGGCATGGAGGCTCCCTCGGCGACGACGACGAGCGTGCTGTGATAGCCCTGAGCGTCGCGTTGGTTGATGAACTCGGTGATTTTCTCGAAGGTGAAGGGGATTTCCGGGAGCAGGACCACGTTGGCTCCGCCGGCGATGCCGCCCCAGAGGGCGATCCAGCCGGCGTGGCGGCCCATCACTTCGAGGACCATGATCCGCTTGTGGCTCTCGCCGGTGGTGTGGAGGCGGTCGAGGGCGTCCACCACGGTGCTGACGGCGCTGTCGAAGCCGAAGGTGAAGGCGGTGGCGCTGAGGTCGTTGTCGATGGTTTTGGGCACGCCGATGATCGGCCAGCCTTCCCGATAGAGTTGCAGGCCGGTGGTCAGCGAGCCGTCGCCACCGACGATGACGAGGGCGGAGATGCCGAGCTCGTCCATGGTCTGCTTGGCCTTGGCGACGATCTCGGGCGGGACTTCGGCGATGTCGCCCTTGCCGACTTTGGCGGCGAAATGGCCTTTGTTGGTGGTGCCGAGGATGGTGCCGCCGAGCTTGAGGATGCCGATGGTGTCCTTGGGCTTGAGCACGGTGAAGTCGCCGGGTGGAAGCAGGCCTTCGAAGCCGTCGCGGAAGCCAACGACTTCCCAGCCGAGTTGGTCGGCCGCGCCGACGACGCCATGGATGACGGCATTGAGTCCGGGGCAGTCGCCGCCGCTGTTGAGGATTCCGATTTTCATGGGTGAATGATTTTTATTGGGGATTCGGGACGCTGAGGATTTCCCGTTCGCGGTTCTGGACGAGGGCGCCGGATTCGAGCCACGGATCGTAAACCGCCCAGCCTTGGCTGATCAGTCCACGGGCGCGGTTGAAGCGGTCCGGGTTGTTGAGTACCACGACGATGAGGCGGCGCGGAGTGGCGCCTTTCGTGCCGTCGGGCTTCTGGCGAACGAGTGGTTCCTTGTCCATGCAAATGGAGACGCAGGGTCCGGCTGCATTCGTCGTGCCGGTTTTCACGCCGAGAATGCCGGGCTCGCCGACGAGTTCGTTGGTGTTCTTGATGCGGAAGCCGCGCTTGCCGGCCGCTCCGGTGACGACGACCTGGCGGTCTTTCTGGCGGACGATGAAATTGAAGGCGTTGCGGCGCATCGCGTAGATCGAGAGCCGGGCGACATCGGCGGCGGTGGAAAACGCTTTCGCGCCGGGGCGCTCGAGGCCGTGGGGATTGGCGAAACGCGTCTGCGTCATGCCGAGCGCCTTGCCGAGCTGGTTCATTTCCCCGACGAAGGCCGCCACCGGATCCGCGTTTCTGCCGCGGCGGCTGAGGATTTCCCGGCCGACGTGATCGGCGATGGTGAGGGCGGCGAGATTGTCCGAACCGAGCAGCGCGGAATAGAGCGCGTCGCGCAGGCTGAGCTGGTCGCCGGGCTGGAGGTTCATCGGATTCGGCCCGCCGACGAGGGTGATCGTCTGGGGGACGGTGATCTGGGTGGTGCCGAGGTCGGTGTTGGTAGCGGTGGCCCAATCGACGGTCACGGCGGCTAGGGCGATCTTGGTGAGGCTGGCGACCGGGCGCTTGGCGGAGGCGTTGCTCGCGACCAGGATTTTCCCGGAGTGGGCCTCGACGACCATGACGCTTTCCGGCATCTGGGCGAATGAAGGGGAGGGGAGCGCGGCGGCCAAAAATGCCAGCGTTTTAAGAGTCGTGAAATGCTTCATGGCGGACAAGGCGTGGAGAGTAGCGGGCGGCCGTGGCAACTCAACCCCAAAGGCAGACAAGAGAGTCTTTGGGGAGTCTGTCACAGTTCGCCGCAGTCCGGAAACGGGAAGCGGATCGCGTCGCATGTGGCGGTTGGCGGTGCCGCCAAAGAATGGCCCCGGCCGCCGAAATGGCTGGCGGAGGCAGGCGGAAGTTCGTTTTGATCAGTCCGTCTGGCGGTGATGCCGGACTGGAACTCACCCAAGGCTGATTCTCTTCGCCTCCGCTCCGGAAACTTGATCATGAAAATCACGCTCCACGTCCTGCCTCTCGTCCTCACGCTCGGCTTCACCGCTTGTGTCACCAGTCTGCCACCCGCAGAGGGCGAGCACCGCGCCGCGGTGGCGCATCTGAAGGCCGCTTCCCAAAAGACGCTTTCCGCCGGCGAGCGCGCCGTCCTCTATCTGGAATCCGCCAGGGAAGCGAACGAGCTGCTGGCGTCCCCCACATCCGGCGAGGCCGCCAGACAAATTTATAACAAAGCGGCGGCGGACCTCACCGTCCTGCTGCGCGAGTCCGACCATGGCCGGATGTGGAACCGTTCCCAGACCCTCGCCGCGGGCGGCAGCGCTTACCGGTTGCGCTTCGCCGGGCCCACGCGGGATGGCGTGTGGGATCCGGCTTACTTCACTTCCTTCACCGCCGCCGCCGAGGTCCGGCAGAGGAACCTCGACCGCAGGAACCTCCAGTCCGGCATTGGCGGCGCGCTCGTCGGCGTTCGCAAGACCGACCCGTTGGAGCGCTTCTCGCCGCTGGTCGGCATCACCGCTCCGGTCACGGCCACTCTCGAATTCAAGGGCCGCGACGTCACCCTGACGCTGATCGATCCCAGCAAGAAACCGAAGTTCCCGGTCTCCGGCGTGGCGCGCACTTTGGATGCGGATTTCTCCGCGCCGCTGGCCTACTACCCGCAGCAGTCGGAATACTGGCACGGCATCATGGGAGCGATCCGGGTGGACCAATACATGAAAACGACCGGACTCTACCTGTTGCAGCCGTACGATCCGGACCGCATCCCGCTGATCTTCGTTCACGGCCTCATTTCCACGCCGCGGATGTGGCGCAATGTGATCAACGAACTGGAAACCGATCCCGAATTGCGCGGCCGCTACCAGTGCTGGGTCTTCAGCTATCCCACCGGCAATCCACCGGCCTACTCGGGGATGCGCCTCCGCGAGGAACTGGCGAAAGTCCGGGAACTCTATCCGAAGTGCCGCGACTACGTGTTGGTGGGCCACAGCATGGGCGGGCTGGTCTCGCGGATGCAGGCCGCCACCGTGACGCGGGAGTCGTGGAACGTCATCGGCAAGGACAAGGCCGCGAAACTCTTCGCCCATGTCAAAAAGGGCGACGTGGTGGAGCGTTCCACCATCTTTCAGGCGAATCCGAAGGTGGACCGCATCATTTTCATCTGCACGCCCCACCGCGGCAGCGAGCTGGCTCTCGGCCGCATCGGGGAGCTTGGCATGCGCTTGATCTCCCTGCCCGTCGATATCACCGCCAACGTCGCCAGCTCGATCGGCAGCTCGATGGGCATCATCACCGGCGATCCCCGGCGCATGCCGAACAGCGTGACCGGACTTTCTCCGCACAACCCCATGCTCAAGGTCCTCGATTCACTTCCGATCCAAGCCGACTACCACACCATCGCCGGCGACGAGGGCAAGGGCGACACGCCGAACAGTTCGGATGGCATCGTGCCATACTGGAGCTCGCATCTCCGCGCCGCGAAGTCGGAGAAAATCGTGCCCGGTCCCCACGGCGCCTGCGAACTGCCGGAAACCCTCGACGAACTCCGCCGCATTCTCCACCTGCATCTCAAGAACAACTAACATCATCACCTCATGAACACCCGCCTCATCGCGCTCTGCATCGCCTCCGCCGCCACGATCGCCGCTCTCCCAAGCTGCACCACCGACCCTATCACCCAGACGAACGCGGCCACTGCCAGCGCCTCGAAGATTTCCCGCGACTCCCGGGCCGCGCTCAAGTCCCTCTACGCTCAAAACCCGGCGGCCAGAGCCATCGGCAAGCAAGCGAAGGGAGTGCTCGTTTTCCCATCCGTCATCAAAGGCGGCCTCATCGTCGGCGCCCAGGCCGGCAACGGCGCGATGATCCGCGACACCGGGGAGATCAGCGGTTTCTACCAGACGACCGCCGCGTCATACGGGCTGCAGGCGGGCGTGCAGGAATTCGGCTACGCCCTGTTCTTCATGAATGACGAGGCCTACCGGAGCATCAACCGCAGCGGCGGTTGGGAAATCGGCAGCAGCCCGAGCCTCGTCATCGTGGACAAGGGAGTGGCCACCTCGCTCACCACCACCACGATCGACAAGAACATGTATGCATTCTTCTTTAACCAGCGCGGACTGATGGGCGGACTCGGCCTGCAAGGCTCAAAGATCACCCGGATCCGTCCGCAGCAGTAAACGCGGCTTCTCCGCCGAATGAATGTGTCCCGGCTGTCTCAGCCGGGTGCAATAAGGGGAGTGGACATCTTGTCCACTTGCCGATGCGCGGAGAAAGCGGCGGCGGGGAGCTCATCTCTTTCTCCCCCATCGTCCGGGCGGACAAGATGTCCGCCCTCCTTATGCCACTGCCCACCGCGCGGAAACATCGCCGGAGAGTGGTTTTTTCTCGGATGTGGGCGGGGCCTTCCGCTAAGAATCCGCCCGTGGCACTCCTCCTGGCGATCGAATCTTCCTGCGATGAAACCGCCGTGGCCATCGTCCGCGGCGAGGCTGGCGAGCGGACGGAAGTGCTCGCTTCGGAAATCAACTCGCAGATCGCGCTCCACCGCGAGCACGGCGGGGTGGTGCCCGAGCTCGCCTCGCGCAACCACTCGCTGCACCTGCGCGGGCTGGTGGAAATGGCGCTGCGAGACGCTGGCGTCCGGATTGACGAGATCGACGCGTTCGCCGCCACCACCGGTCCGGGGCTGGCGTCCTCGCTGCTGATCGGCAGCACGGCGGCCAAGGGCATGGCCTGCGCGGCCCAGCGGCCGTTTCTCGGGATCAACCATCTCGAAGGCCACCTGCTTTCGCCGTTTCTCGCCGAAACTTCGGTGCCGCCGCATGTCGCGTTGATCGTGTCCGGCGGCCACACGCTGCTGTTGGATGTCGAGGGCGCGGGCCGCTATCGGAAACTCGGCGGCACTCGCGACGACGCGGCGGGCGAGGCTTACGACAAGGTGGGTAAGATGTTCGGCCTGCCGTATCCCGGCGGACCGGAGATCGAAAAAGCCGCCCGCGGCGGCAATCCGCGGGCCTATGATTTCCCGCGCTCGATGCTTCTTGAGCCGCACCTGGATTTCTCGTTCTCCGGCCTGAAAACCGCGGTGCTTTACACTCTCCAGAAGGAAACCGGCGAGCTGCCGGTGGCCGATCTCGCCGCCTCGTTCCAACAGGCGGTCATCGACATCCTGGTCCGCAAAACCCTGCGCGCCGCGGAGCTAACCGGCCGCCGCCGCGTCGCGCTGTCCGGCGGCGTCAGCCTGAACCTGGCGTTGCGCGCGGCTTTCCAACAGGCAGCCGCCCGCGCCGGGCTGGAGATTTCCGTGGCGACTCCGGCCCTCTGCACCGACAACGCCGCGATGATCGCCTTCGCCGCCTTGCTGCGCCATCTCGCGGGCGAGAGCTCGCCGCTCGACGGCGACATCCATCCGAATTTGCCGCTGGTGGAAGCCTGATCCGTGTGATTCTTAAACAGCTTACCCGATGACCTACAAGACACTGGTTTTTGACTTCGACGGCACCATCGCCGACACCTTGGGAGAAACGCGGCGGATCTTCAACCTGATCGCCCCCGACTACGGCATCCGCGAGGTCGCCGAGCACGAGCTCGACGGACTCCGCCATCTATCGCTCAAGGAATTGCTAGACCATCTCGACATCCCGAAGCGCCGCGTGCCCGCCTTGATTTCGCGCGGCACCGGCATGATGCGCGGCAACATCACCGCGCTGAAAGTCATCGACGGCATGTCGGAAGTGCTTTTCGAGCTGCGCCGCCACGTCCGCAGCTTCGGGATTCTCACCTCCAACACCACCGCCAACGTCGATCTGTTCCTGCGGACCCACGGCCTGCGCGAGCAGTTCGATTTCATTTCCTCTACCTCCAAGCTTACCGGCAAGTCCAAGCACCTCAAAGCCATCTGCAAGACCTTCTCGCTGCGGCCCGGGGAAATGCTCTACATCGGCGACGAGCTGCGCGACGTGAAGGCCTCGCAGAAAGCCGGGGTGCCCGTCGCCGCGGTAACCTGGGGCTTTAATTCCCGCGAATCGCTCGCCGCCTCGAAGCCGGATTATATTTTCGACCAGCCCGTCGATTTCCTGCGCCTGCTGGCCGCGTCGTGACAGACAGCGGAGCAGTCCGTGACCCAAGCGGCGGATTGACAGCGGCGGGGCGGGGTGGGCAACCTCCCGCCATGCCGGATGAGAAATTGCCAAACCAAAAGCAAGCCGCTGACGAAACCGAAGTCCGGATTGCCGCCCCGAGCGGGACTGCATCGAAATCCAGCCTGTCGCCCGCGGTCGCGCTGGCGTTCGTGACCATCGCTTTGTTAGGCGTGCTCATCGTGATGGTGCTCAAGAACAGCACCTGGCGCTCCTCATCGGGCGACGCCGACGTCTCGGCGCTGCAGGCGGAAGCCAACGCCCTCCGCAGCGAATACAACCGCGAGCGAGTGGCCATGGGCCTGCGTCCCGTCGAAGGCGATTCCGAGGCCATCGAAGAAGTCGCCGGGCGGGTGAAAAAGGACGCCGACACGCTCGTCGCGCTCGCCACCAGCTATCAGCGAATGCTCGCGGAAAAGGACAGCGAGCTCACCGCCCGCAACGCCGAGATCCTCCGCCTCGAGAGGCTCCGCCAGAGCCTGTCCGCGGAAATCAGCCGCCTGCAGGGCGAGCTCCAGCGCGCCTTGGTCAGCGGCTCCGACAACGACCTGATTCGCCGCGATCTGGCGGACCTGAAAGCCCAGCGCGACGCCCTCGCCGCCGAGCTCAGCGAAACCCGCCTGAAGAATTCCGGGGTTTCCGCGGAGGATTACGCCGACCTCAAGCGCCAGCTCGAGGAGACGCAGCGCGCCAAGGAATTCTTCGAAGCCCGCGTCCAGGAGCTTGAAGGCGACCTCTCGAAAGCCAAGCTGTTCGCCAGTTCCGAAAACGAACTGCTTCCCGCCGCGGTGGAATTGGTCCGCAGTCTTCGCAAGTTGGAAAACCAACCCGACTCGGAAATTTCCTCCGCCTACAGCAGCCTCGCCGTGGCGCTGGGTGCTAATGTGCTCAAGACCCTCAATTTCGCCACCGGCTCCAGTGCGCTGGCCGCCGCCGATGACGAGGCGCTTCGCAATCTTGTCGCGGAAATCCCCGATGGCGATCTCATCCTGGCCATCGGCTACGCCTCCGAAATGGGAAATGTGGACAGCAACCGCACTCTCTCATCCGACCGAGCGACGGCGGCGGCGCAGTTGATTGCCTCGGTCAAGCGACCCGGACAACTCACTCAAGCCGTGTATCTTGGCCAGACCGACCGTTTCAGCAGCCGCATTCCGGAACGCAACCAACTCGTCGAGATCTGGCACATCCGCAGGAAGTGAAAGGCCCGGCGGGATCTCAATACCGCACCGCGGTGAGCGGGCGGACGGTGGTTGCGGGGATCGCGAGCGCCATCAGGGTGCAGAGTCCGGTGACCGCGAGGATGATCCAGCGGGTGGGGTCCTGGTCCAGAGCCTTGGCAAACTGGTAGTAAGCGTGCTGCTCTGGCGATTCGAACAAAAATCCCGGGATCGTCAGCAGTCCGCAGAACAGCAGGGCCGGCACGCAGAGCATGATCATCAGCGAAGCGGCTTTCGCGCTGAGGCGCGAGGTCAGCAGCAGCCAGGGGCCGCTGATAAAGGTGATGTGCAGAAGGCGCTTGAGGCCTTCGGCGGTGAAGAGGCCGAGCTTGAGGGCGTTCTTCAATTGACGGGGTGTGGCTGGTTTAAGGGTGAGGGACATGCGTTTGGAATACACGCTATCACGTAGGGTGATAATAATGTTTATCAATCCGTTCAATAAATTTTAAAACAATTCAAGCTTCTTTGAATTATCAATGGGTTGCGAGGTCTTTGTTTTGGGAAAAATGCGATTTAATTAAGCCGTCTGAAGCGCGTGCGGGGAATTGGCCTGCTGCTCGAAGTGCCGTGGGTGCTTGTTTCTGCGAGGGGGCGCGATGCTTTTCGGGATCTTTGAATCGTTCGTTTGACATCGCTGTTTGATTCGCTTGATTCGGCCCATCTATGCGCGCAGTGACCATCCCTGAATCCGGATCAAAGAGGAAATTATTGGACGCCGCCGAGCAATTGTTCGCCGACAAGGGGTTTGAGGCGGTTTCCGTCAGGGATATCACCCAGCTCGCGAAGACCAATGTGGCGGCGGTCAATTACCACTTCGGCAGCCGGGACGGTTTGCTGTCGCTGGTGATGATGCGCTACATGCTCCCCGTCACCGAGGAGCGGCTTGCGCGGCTGGAAGCAATCGAGCGGAAATGGGCGGGGGGGGGCGCGCCGCTGGAGGAAATCATCGACGCCCTGGTGCGGCCGCTCGTCGCGCATATGGAGAAATCCGAGCTGTCCGAGCGGCTGTTTTACAAGTTGCTCGGGCGGATTTTCATGCAGCAGGCGGATGGCTTGCCGGCCCCGGTCGAAGCACTGCTCCGGCAGGTGCCGGAGCGTTTCACACGGGCGTTTGGCAAGGCGCTTCCAACAGTCGATTCGGAGGATCTGATCTGGCGGATCCACTTCATGGTGGGCGGGATGATTCATCTGCTGACCCACCAGAACATGCTCCACCGTCCCGCTCGTGGCGCGTCCGGGGGGCCGTCCATGGAGACCACCTTGAGCCGCTTCATTCGTTACTCCGCCGTCGGGCTGCGCGATGGTGCGGAGGCACCGGTGAAAGATGTCCCGCAGGCGACCTTCGATTTTTGATGGGGATGCGGCAAATCCGGGCGGAACCTCGCGCCGGCCATCTTCCCGCATTTGGGAGTTTCCAAATCGCGCGGTCCGCCTAGGTTCCTGCCCCCATGTCCGCCAAGATTCGTTTCACTTCCGCCACCGCCACCGGGCTCGTCCTCGCCAAAGTCGGCCATCCGCAACGCGATGAGCCGCTCCAGACTTCCAAGGAGGTTTTCAAGATCGATGAAAAAGACCAGGAGCCGCTTGCCGCCATTTTCCTCAAGCCGTTCAAGAACCTCACGGCCCACCGCTTCAGCCATCATTCGTCGCTCGACCAGCACGAGATGAACGCCTATGCCGCCGCCATCTTCGCCTCGGACGAAGGGCTGTTGGAAAAAGGCTGCGACATCGCCAAGCGCCTCTACGCCAAGTCGAACCACCCGAACATCAAGTCCGGCGACCTCTGCATTTCCCTCGTCAAGGACATCGACATCGACGGCGAGCTCACCCAGGGCCTCTGCATCCTCAAGTCCGAGAGCGTGGTGCCCTTCCTCAGCATTTCCACCCGCGACGGCGATCTCGAGCTCCACACCGAGCAGGGGATCAACCCGGAGAAAATCGACAAGGGCTGCCTGATTCTCAACCACCTCGCCAGCAAGGGCTACCACGTCCTCACCTTCGACCGCACCGGCTCGGACTCGCGCTTCTGGGTCCGCGACTTCCTTGGCGTGGTGCCCATCACCGACAGCCCGTTCCTGACGAACAAATACGCGGGCATGGCCGTCGCCTTCATCGAGAAGGAAAAGAAAGGGAAGCCCGCCGCCGCCGACGACGACACGCCGCCGTGGGACAACTCGAACGCCGCGATCACCTACTTCGAGGAGAAGGAGAATTTCAGTCTCCGGGAATTCGAGGACGAGGTGCTCAAGACGCCGGATGCCAAGGCCAGGTTCGCCGAGCACCGCTCGAAAATCGAGGAGGAGCAGGGGCACAAGTTAGACGACTCGTTCGAGATTTCCAAGAAGGACGTCAGCAAGGCCAAGAAGAAAATCCGCACCTCGATGAAGCTCGATACCGGCGTGGAAATCCGCCTCAAGCCCGCCCTCGCCGCCAAGCCGGACGCGGTGCTCGAGCACGGCTTCGACGAGGCGCGGAAAATGAAGTTCATCAAGATCTACTTCAACGAGGATCTCGCGGATTGAGCCGATTTGTCACCGCCAGTAACAGAAGAATGGACGTAACCATGCTTCGACCGTCTGTAGATCTTTGTCTTTTTGGCAAGATCAGGGAAAAGCGTGAACACGCCAGTCGAGGGCGTTTCATCTGCCGTCTTTTCACGGCGCTCGTCTTGCCATGAGCCGCAGGAATCCCTTCGATTTACCACAAATCGCTTCCCAAAATGAATTTTCCCATCGATGCTTCATAGGGCTTTAGCTGATTCTAACATTTATCCCCATGAGAACTGAAATCATCAAGCCCATGGCCATCGTGGCCGCCATCGTCGGCAGCTTCGCCCTGAGCGCCCCCAGCACTTCAGCCACCGAACTCGACCGCACCGTCCTCCCCATCAAGGAACCGCTGCGCAAAACCACCGACGTCCTCGACGTCCGCAAGGCCACCCCGCCGCCGCGTTTCGAAGTCAAGGCCCCGGAAGGCGCGCCGAACGTGTTGCTCGTCCTGCTCGACGACCTCGGTTTCGCCGGCACCAGCGCCTTTGGCGGTCCGGTCGCCACGCCGAATTTCGACCGGCTCGCATCCGGTGGATTGCATTACAACAACTTCCACACCACCGCGGTTTGTTCGCCCACCCGCACCGCGCTGAAAAGCGGCCGCAACCACCACGTCAACAACATGGGCGGCATCAGCGAGACCGGCACTTCCTTCCCCGGCAACACCGGCCAGATCCCCAACGAAATCGCCCCGCTCGCGGAAATGCTCCGCCTCAACGGCTTCGCCACCGGAGCCTTCGGCAAATGGCACGAAACCTCCGCGTGGGAAGCCAGCATGGCCGGTCCCTTCGACCGCTGGCCGCACCATCAGGGGTTTGATAAATTCTACGGCTTCATCGGCGGCGAGACCAACCACTGGGCGCCCTTCATCTACGACGGCACCCACCAAGTGGAGCTCCCCGAAGACCCGAACTACCATTTTCTCACCGACATGACCGACCAGACGATCGCGTGGATCCGCCAGCAGAAGGCGATGACCCCGGACCGCCCGTTCTTCGCCTACTACGCCCCCGGTGCCGTCCACGCCCCGCACCACGTCCCCGCCGATTGGATCGCCAAGTGGAAAGGCAAATTCGATGGTGGCTGGGATGCCATGCGCGAGCAAATCCTCGCCCGCCAGATCGAACTCGGCGTCGTCCCCAAAGGCACCCAGCTCGGCCCGAAACCCGAGGCCATTCCGAACTGGGACACACTCAGCGCCGATCAGAAACGACTCTTCACCCGCCAGGCGGAAACCTTCGCCGCCTTCCTCGACATGACCGATCACTCGGTCGGACGCGTGATCGACGCCATCGAGCAAACCGGACAGCTCGACAACACCCTGGTCATCCTCATCTACGGCGATAACGGCACCAGCGCCGAAGGCGGCCCGAACGGCATGTTCAACGAAAACACCTACTTCAACGGTGTGGCCCAATCCTTGCCCGACATGCTCAAACACATCGACCAATGGGGTGGCCCGGAAACCTACCCGCACATGTCCGCCGGTTGGGCGGTCATGTTCGACACGCCCTACACCTGGACCAAACAAGTCTGCTCCGATCCCGGCGGCACCAAGGTCGGCATGGCCGTCTCATGGCCCAAGGGCATCAAGGCGAAAGGCGGACTCCGCACCCAGTTCCATCATGTCATCGACATCGCCCCCACCATCCTCGAAGCCGCCAAGCTGCCCGAGCCGAAGGAAGTCAACGGCACCAAACAGCGCCCGATGGATGGAGTCAGCATGGCCTACAGCTTCGAAGATGCTTCCGCGAAGGATCGCCACACCACCCAGTATTTCGAAATGTTCGGTAACCGCGCCATCTACCACGAAGGTTGGTTCGCCCGCGTCATCCACAAAGCCCCGTGGGAAGCCAAACCCCGCCGCGCGCTCAACGATGACTCCGCCTGGGAACTTTTCGACACCACCAAGGACTTCAGCCTCCTCAAAAATCTCGCCGCCCAGCACCCGGAAAAATTAGAGGAACTCAAAAAACTCTTCCTCTCTGAAGCCAAGAGAAACTTTGCCCTGCCCATCGACGACCGCACCTTCGAGCGCTTCAACGCCGAACTCGTCGGACGCCCCGACCTGATGGGCAAGCGCACCTCGATCACCCTCGCCGAAGGCATGACCGGCATCGCCGAAAACGCCTTCCTCAACGTGAAAAACAAATCCAAAACCATCACCGCCGAGATCGACGTTCCCGAGGGAACCCTCGCCAACGGCACCATCCTCGTCCAAGGCGGACGCTTTGGCGGTTGGTCGCTCTATGTGAAAGACGGCATCCCCGGCTACCATTACAACTACCTCGGCCTGCAGCAGTTCTCCGTTGTCGCTTCGGAAAAACTCCCCGTCGGAAAATCCACTCTCCGTTTCGAATTCGCCTACGAAGGCGGTGGTCTCGGCAAAGGCGGCACCGCCACCTTGTTCATCAATGACAAGAAAGTCGGTGAAGGCAAAATCGAACACACCCAAGCCATGATGTTCTCCGCCGATGAAACCGCCGACGTCGGCATCGACCTCGCCACCCCTGTCGTCGAAGCCATCGGCTCCGAGCGCAAATCCAAATTCACCGGCCGCATCCCGAAAATCACCGTCGAGGTGAAATGATACGAACCCACGGCATTGCCTTCCTTGTTCTCGTCTTCTGCGAGATTATCGGCATCGCTACGGCGGCTCCGCTGCCGCTTGCGCCCATCCAGAAGGCCATGAAGGATCGCACGGGAGCCTTTGTCATCATCGACTGCGCCAGCGGGGAAATCACGGATTTTGATGCCAAGGCTTCCGCCGCGAAGCTTCCACCCTGTTCCACCTTCAAGATTTGGAATGCCTTGCTCGGTCTTGAGGAAGGCATCCTTTCCTCTCCGGAAGAACCTTTCTACCAATGGGATGGGATCCGCCGGGACATTGCGGCATGGAACAAGGACTTGAACCTGCGCGACGCCTTCCAGGCATCCTGTGTCCCGGCCTTCCAGCGCCTCGCGAATCGCCTCGGGTCGCACCGGATGAACCGCTGGCTCGATTCGATCGGCTACGGCGACAAGAACACCTCGGCAGGCCTTGATGTCTTCTGGCTGCCCGCCCCCGCTCGCTGCACCATCATGATTTCGCCCAGGGAACAGGCGGAGTTGCTACGCAAACTGGTGGGTGGCAAGCTGCCCATCAAACAGGCCTCCCTCAAAACCCTCAAAGACCTCATGCGGATCCGTGAAACACCAGGCGCAACGCTGTATGGCAAGACTGGCAGCGGCACCCTCACCGCCGACGGCACCCAACTCGGCTGGTTCGTCGGCTTCGTCGAGTCGGGCGAACGGCGCTTTGCCTTCGCCGCCGCGGTGCAAGGTGCCGAGGCCAGCGGAGCCGAAACGCGCTCCCTCGTGGAAACCATTCTCCTCGACCTCAATCTCCTCGACCGGTAAAATCCGAATATCTCACCATGAAAATCAAAGGCTCCCCAATCCTTGCCGCGGCTCTCTATTCGGTTTTGTTCGCGTTTTCCCCAACACACGCCGCTGACACGAAACCCAACATCCTGCTCATCATCGCCGATGACATGGGCTACTCCGACATCACCTGCCTCGGCGGCGAGGTCAAGACGCCGCACATCGATGCACTCGCCAAGAGCGGCATCCGAGCGACCAATTTCTACGTCGCCCCGACCTGCTCGCCCACCCGCTCGATGTTGCTCAGCGGCTGCGACCACCACGTGGCGGGCTTTGGCAACATGGATGAAGCCCTCGGGCCGAAGCAGAAGGGGAAGCCCGGCTACGAAGGGTATCTGAACGACCGCGTCGTGCCGGTTGCGAAGGTGTTGCGCGCGGCGGGCTATCACACCTACTGGGCGGGCAAATCCCACATGGGCTACGAACCCTCGCAATGGCCCGCGGCGATGGGTTTTGAGCGGGATTTCGCCCTCTTGCAAGGTGGCGGCACCAACTTTAACGAAATGAAGTATCCGGATCCCGCCCACCCGAAGCTGACCTTCACGCTCAACGGCAAGCCACTCGACAAGCTGCCGGACGATCACTTTTCCACGGAGGCCTACACGGATTTCATCATCAAGAGCAACGAGGAGCACAAGGCGGACGGCAAACCGTTCTTCGCCTACCTGAGCTTCCAGGCGGTGCATTCGCCCTTCGCTGCGCCCGACGACTGGCTCGACAAATACAAAGGCGTTTATGACAAGGGCTACGATGCCATCCGGGCGGAGCGCCTCGCGCGCATGAAGGAGCTGGGCATCGTCAGCAAGGATACGGCGCTTACGCCGCGAGTGCCGCAAGTGCCCGCATGGGACACGCTCACGCCCGAACAGAAAAAACTCTCCGCCCGCCGCATGGAAATCTATGCTGCGATGCTGGCCAACATGGATCATCACATCGGGCGCTTGATCGATCATCTCAAGCAAACGGGGCAGTATGAGAACACGGTGGTGGTTTTCCTCTCGGACAACGGCGCGGAACCCCTGGAGCTCAGCGCGCTGGTCGAAACGATCTACAGTGCGGACGCCAAAAAATGGTTTTTCGAAAACTTCGACACCCGCCCCGAGAACTGGGGCCGAAAGGGATCGAATGTGGACTACGGTGCCGCGTGGGCGCAGGTCGGCTCGACGCCGTTCCGCTTCTTCAAGCACTGGGTGGCCGAGGGCGGCATCCGCACGCCCTTGATTATCGCGGGAGCCGGAGTGAAAAACGCGGGAGCGATCAAGCCTGCCGTCACGCACGTGACCGATCTTGTGCCCACGTTCCTAGAACTCGCCGGCGTGAAACATCCGTCCGAGACCGATAAGAAACTCGCGCCCCTGCGCGGCAAATCGCTCACCCCGTTGCTCACCGGCAAGACCGAATCCGTGCGCACGGAAGAGGACTGGATCGGCGAGGAGCTTTTCGGAAACCGCATGATACGCCAGGGCGACTGGAAGATTTGCAACCTCCTCAAGACCGCCGCCGGAACAGGCGAGTGGCAGCTTTTCAACCTCAAGAATGATCCCGGCGAAACGACCGACCTTTCCAAACAAGAGCCTGCGAAAACGAAAGCCATGATCGCACTATGGGACAAATACGCCGAACAGAATGGTGTGGTTCTGACCGATGATGGACTCTTCAAAGCGAAGGCCGCACCTCAAAAATAACGATGATCATGAAACCGCTCCTACTCAGGAGCGCGTTCACAGAATCGAAATGAAACAAAAACAAAAAACTGATGAAAAAAGCAAAGACAACAGCCGCGAGAACCTCGACCCTTGGCAGCATTGCCGAAATGTTCGCGAGACGGATCAGTAAGAGCAGAGCCGCGAAGATGCCGATCGAAGCACGGCTTGCGGCCCTGTTGTCTGTCTTCATCATGAGTCCGTTGTCTGCGGGAGAAACACAAATAGGCCGTGAAACCACTGTGGATGCCGATGCGACCCGGGCCGCCAGTTGGTTAGAACGTGATACGCTCACCGGCGATTGGGCCGGCCACCGGACTTCGTTGAAAGAGGATTATGGCATCACACTCGCCCCTCGACTCACACAATTCTATCAGGGGCTGACTGCCGGCGACGGTGACAACGATTTTGAATACGGCGGCAAGGCTGACCTCATGCTCAATGCCGACCTCAGCAAGCTGGGCTTTTGGAAGGGCTTATCGCTGACCGTCCACGCCGAGTATAATTACGGTGAGACCATCAACGGATCCGGGGGCACGTTGGTACCGCCCAATACGGCGCTCATTTTTCCAGGGATGGACGACTCCGACGCCTTTGACCTGTCGAGCGTGTATCTTACGCAGCACTTCAGCAAATCTGTTTCCCTGTTGGTCGGCAAGATCAACATGATGGACATCGCTGCCAGGACGCCGTTCAAGGGCGGTGCCGGCATCGACTCGTTCTGGAACCTTACCTTCGCTGCCCCTCCCACCGGCCTTGTCCCGCCCTATCTCTTCGGTGCCTTGATGAGTGTGCGGACCGAGCCCGCCAATTTCGGCTTGTGGGTCTATGATCCTAACAGCGTGATCAACAAGTCAGGTTTCGAAGATCCTTTCGACAACGGAGTCACGATCCGCGGGAGCGTTGAGTTCCCCGTCACCATCGGTGGTCTCAGCGGGCATCAAGGATTTGTCGCCTTGTATAGTACCGAGTCAAACGCCGACCTGAGCGACATCGGCGACACCTTTCTTCCACCGTTTCCTCCAAATTCACCTGACGTCAAGGATCGTAATTACTACTTCGCCTATACGTTCGACCAATATCTTTATCAGGTGAGCGAAACTTCCAAGGAGGGCTTCGGGCTCTTTGGCCAGTTCGGCATCTCGGACGGCAATCCCAGCCGGCTATACTGGTCGGCCCTCGTGGGCATAGGCGGCACTGGATTGATTCCGGGCCGGAGCCAGGACAACTGGGGAATCGGTTATTATTACGATACCCCGAGCCCGGATTTGAAGGAGTCCCTGCCCCTTCTGTCGATCAGAGACGAACAGGGGATGGAAATTTTTTACAACTTCGCAGTGACACCGTTCTTCACTGTGGGTGTGGACTTGCAGGTGATCAATCCTTCTCTAGGAAAAGACACCGTCATCCTTCCCGGACTCCGTTCCGTCGCAAGGTTCTGAAGCCACCTCATTTCAAAAAAAACACCCCCTCCGTTTCCTCCCTTTCCTCCTGTAAAAATCCAAAATCCAGAACACCGCATATTCAACTTCTGTCCGACCCCATTCATCTCATGAAAACCAAACTCACCGCCGCCCTCGCTCTCGCCACCTGCGCCTTCCACGCCCAGGAAGCGGATCTCGCAAAAAACTCGCCAACCCGATTTCCGACCTGATCAGCCTACCGATCCAAAGCAACTATGACTTCGGTGTCGGCCCCGGCGATGGCACGGTCTGGAAAACCAACATCCAGCCGGTCATCCCCATCAGCATCAGCGACGATTGGAACGTCATCTCGCGCACCATCCTGCCAGTCATCGACCAGGAAGGCCTCGCGCCCCTTGGCGACGCACTCGATGAGTCCGGCCTCGGCGATATCACGCAGAGTTTCTTTTTCTCACCGAAACAAAGCTCGCCCATCTGGGGCATCGGCCCGGTGTTGCTTATTCCCACCGCTACCGACGAACTGCTAGGAACCGAGAAATTTGGCCTCGGCCCCACGGCGGTCGTTCTCAAACAGGATGGCCCGTGGACCTATGGCGCACTTGTCAATCATCTCTGGGACGTCGCCGGGGATGATGATCGTGACTCTGTCAACGCCACCTTCCTCCAACCCTTCCTCTCCTACATCCTGCCCACCAAAACCACGCTCACCCTGAACACCGAAACCACCTACGACTGGTCCAACGACCAATGGACCGTGCCGCTCAACTTCCAAGTTAGCCAGATGTTCAAAATCGGCGATCAACCCCTGCAAGCCTTCGTCGGAGCCCGCTACTACGCCGAGAAACCCGAAGACGGTCCCGAGTGGGGCCTGCGTTTCGGTCTCACCTTTCTGTTTCCAAAATAGCGGATGCCCCGAGTACGGCCATGCATGGCAGATGTGCTGAAATGAGAAGCGAGGCAAAACCGGGCGCTGGGCGAGATCGATCCGCTCGAATCGCCCCACTGTCCTGCCCTGAGCAGCCCCATTGAAATCAGGTTGCCTGTCACCAGGCTTCTGGCAGGATGTTCCGGCATGCGGGCGTAATGCTCGAAATGCTGCAAACAATGAGCCTGTCCATTATTTACCGGTTGTTGCTTTTGGGGTTCGTCCTGTCAGGGATCTGCCATGCCGGGGTACCACCGCGGGTGCTGATCCTGTTTTCCAACGACCGGTTGCTGCCCGCGAATCAGGAGGTGGAAAAAGGCTTGCGACGCGCTTTTGAGAACGGGGAAAAAACCTCGTCCGTGGATTTGTTCGCCGAGTTTCTCGATGCCGTCCGTTTTCCCGGCCCGGAGCAATCGGCCGCGATGGAGGAGTTCCTGCGCGGGCGTCATCGTGATACTCCGCCGGTCGCATGGATCGCCCTCGGACCGCAGGCGTTGGATTTCCTGATGCAGCGGCGGGACTCGCTTTTTCCCGGAACGCCGATCGTGTTTGGCGCGCTCCATACGCGGCAGGTCTCCGCTCTAACGGATCGCCGCGGCCTGGCAGGGCGGCCGATGGATTGGTCGATCACCCCGCTCATGGAGCAACTTCCTGAAATCCGGGCGGGAGTTCGCAAAATCCTGCTGGTTTCCGGCGCGGCGGACTTCGACCGGGTGCGGCATGAGGAGGCTCTCGCGCAAGCCGAGCCGTTCCGTGGGCGCTACGAAATCGAAACCTCGCATGGCGAGCCGCTGGATGATCTGCTAGATCGTGTCGCCAGGCTGCCGAAGGATACGCTGGTGATCTATCTCTCCTATTTTCAAACGCCGGATGGGCGCACCTTGCTGCCGCGCAGCGTGGCCGGCTGGCTTGCGGAAAAATCCTCCGTGCCGGTGCTCTGTCTTTACGAAACCTATGTCGGCACCGGAGTGCTGGGTGGCGCGATGATACCTTTCGAAGAAGAGGGCCGGGCCATTGGTGCGATCGCGCGCCGCGTGGTGGAAGGTGAGAGCGCGGAGGCGATCGGCATCCTGCCTCCGGGAAAACCCCGGTGGATCATCGACGACCGGGCGATGGTGCGCCACGACTGGAACAAACACAACCTGCCACCTGCTAGCGAAATCCGCTTCCGCAAACTCTCACTGTGGGAAGCCCACCGGACGGCAGTCCTGATAGGCGCGGTCGTGTTGCTGTTACAATCCGCCTTGATCATCGGCCTGCTCGCCGTGCGCGCTCGCCAGCGCAGGGCGGAAAGCGAAAAACAGCTGTCGGAAGCGCGCTTCTCCAAGGTTTTCTCGGCCAGCCCGGTTTCCATCAGCCTCATCCGCCAGGCCGACGGCCGGATTGTCGATGCCAACCCGGCATGGGAGCGATTGACCGGGATGTCACGAACCGAAGCGCTGGGGAAAACGCATTTGGAGCTGGGATTCGCTTTTGAGGAGCCCGGGGAACAGCAGTTCCTAGAGCAACTCGCATCCGGCAAGCCGCTGCGGGACTTCGAGCAGAGGCTGCGTATTCCGAACGGCTCATCCCGCCTGCTGAGCGTTTCCGCCGAACTCGCCAACCTCCACGGCGAGCCTTGCTACATTTCCATGGCCAAGGACATCACCGACATCCAGGAGGCGGAGGAGGCGCGGCAGAAACTCCAGCAAGCCTCGCGTCTCGGCATGCTCGGCGAACTCACCGCATCCATCGCCCACGAGGTCAACCAACCGCTCGGCGCGATCCTCAGCAATACCGATGCCGCCACGATGCTGATGGATCGGCCGGATCCACCGCTCGATGAAATCCGCGAAATTCTTTCCGACATCCGCCGCGACGACATGCGCGCCAGCGAGGTGATCCGCCAGGTGCGCTCAATGGTGGCACGCGGAGAAACCGACAGGGTGCCGCTCGATCCGGGTGAGCTTGCGAGGGGAGTGGCGGCGATGATCCGTCACGATTGCAGGGCTCGTTCGATTTCACTCACCTGCGACGTGGCGGAGAATCTACCCGAGATCTGTGGTGAAAAAGTGCGCATCGAGCAGGTGTTGCTGAACCTGTTACTCAACGCAATGGACGCTCTCAAGGACGCGGCGCCGGACGAGCGGAACATCCGCCTCGCAGTAGCCACAACGCAGGATGGGTTGGTGGATATCTCGGTAACCGACTCCGGCGCGGGAATTCCGCCGGATCTGATGGCACGGATTTTCGAAAGTTTCTTCACCACCAAAAGCGAGGGGATGGGTCTCGGGCTTGCGCTCTCGCGTTCGATTGCGGAGGCTCACGGCGGATCACTTCTCGCACGCAACGCTCCCGGTGGAGGTGCCTGTTTTCATTTGATCCTTCCCACATCCCATGATTCGTGACTCGCATAGGAAGTCGGCCGATGAATCGCCCGCCGTTCATCTGGTGGACGATGACGAGGCGCTGCGCACCGCGCTTTCCCGCCTGTTACGCGCGGCCGGCCACGAGGTGCGCGTTTACGCATCCGCTGCGGATTTCCTGATAGCCCGCACCGGTAGGTTGCGCGGCTGCCTGTTGCTCGACGTGCGCATGCCCGGCGGGCCGACCGGGCTTGAACTGCACCAGGCCCTCGTCCGCCAGGGCGAAACGCTGCCCGTGGTTTTCCTAACCGGCCACGGCGACATCCCGATGAGCGTGCGCGCCGTCAAGAACGGTGCCTTTGATTTCCTGACAAAACCCGTCCAGCGCGACGACCTGCTGAAAGCCGTCACCGCCGCCTTGGAAGCGGAGAAAACGGCGTGGCAAACCGGCGCCCGGCACCGTGAACTAATACAACGCGAAGCCACGCTCACTCCCGCCGAGCGGAAGGTTTTCCGGCGCGTGGTCACAGGCCAACCTAACAAAATAATAGCCGCCGAACTCGGCTGTGCCGAGCGCACCGTCAAGGCGCACCGCTCGCAAGTGATGCACAAGATGGCGGCGGCCTCGCTGCCGGAACTGGTCGGCATGGCTGCGGAAATCATTTGAACACCTCACCAAAGGGCAATCATTCCGCCCCAAGTGCCAATTTCACATTTCGGTCCCGGCCATCATGTTGCGCGGCATGGTCGCGCACCGTTCCCAAATCACCATCGTCGATGACGACCCTGCCATGAGGCAGGCCGTCGGGCGGCTTTGTGGCGCGGCGGCACTGCCAAGCCGGTGTTTCTCATCTGCCGAGGATTTTCTAACTTCTGATGCGCTGGAGGATGCGGGCTTTCTGATTCTCGACGTCCAGCTTCCGGGGCTTTCCGGCTTCGAGCTCCACGAGCATTTGATGAAACGCGGCATTCATTTGCCCGTGGTGTTCATCACCGGCCAAGACCAGCCACGCAGCCGCGAGAAGGCGCGCAAGGCAGGTGCCGCAGCCTATCTCCCCAAACCATTTCCCGCTGCCGAACTGATCGCGGCCATCCGCAGTCATTTGTTAGCACCCGGCGAATCTCCATCTCCAAACACCAACCAACCCCACACACCATGACACTGAAACACAAAACACTCGCCGAGTTCTTCGGCACCTTCTGGCTCGTCTTCGGCGGCTGCGGCAGCGCGGTCCTCGCGGCGATGTTCCTCACCACCGGTGACAACCCGGTCAACCTCGGCATCGGCTTTGTCGGCGTCTCGCTCGCCTTCGGTCTCACCGTGATGACCATGGCCTACGCCATCGGCCACATCTCCGGCTGCCATCTCAATCCGGCCGTCACCGTCGGCCTCGTCGTCGCTGGCCGCCATCCGGCCTCGCAGGCCATCCCTTACATTATCGCCCAAGTGCTCGGCGGCATCGCCGGAGCCGGAGTTCTCTATCTGATCGCCAGCGGCAAGGCCGGCTTCGATGCATCGGCAGGTTTCGCCTCCAACGGATTCGGCGACCTTTCACCCGGAAAATACTCGATGGTCGCCGCCCTCGTCGCGGAAATCGTGCTCACTTTCTTCTTCCTGCTCATCATCCTCGGTGCCACCGACAAACGCGCCCCTGCGGGTTTCGCCCCCATCGCCATCGGCCTCGGCCTGACCCTGATCCACCTCATCGGCATCCCGGTCACCAATCTCTCGGTGAACCCCGCCCGCAGCACCGCGCCCGCACTCTTCGCTGGCGGCGCTTACATTTCCCAGCTTTGGCTGTTTTGGCTCGCGCCCATCGCCGGCGCCGCGCTCGCAGGCATCGTCTATCCATTCATTTCCGGCGGAAAGAAAAGCGCCTGATTAACAAACGCATGCCCGACATGAAGCCCGCCCCCCTGAAAAACATCGGTCTCGCATTCGTCTTGCTCGGCGGCATGGCGCTGTCGGTCAGTGCGGCGGGCGGGTCGGCTTTTCAGCCGACCGTGGAGAATCAATCACGCTCCTCCGTCCCCGCGCCCGAGGGCATGGTTTGGATCCCCGGTGGTGAGTTTTCCATGGGGAGCGATGCGGCGGATGAATCACTTTGCCACATGCCGGGCGTGACCCGCGATGCCACCACCGTCCACCGTGTTTACGTGGATGGTTTTTGGATGGATGAGACCGAGGTGACAAACGAGCAGTTCGAGAAATTCGTCACCGCCACCGGTTACAAGACCATCGCCGAAATCGCACCTACCAAGGAAGAGTTCCCGACCGCTCCGCCGGAGAATCTCGTTGCCGGCTCGACCGTGTTCGCGCCGACCGCCGCGCCGGTGAAGCTCGATGATATCTTCCAGTGGTGGACCTATGTGCAAGGCGCGGATTGGCGGCACCCCGAAGGGCCGGGATCCAGCATCAAGGGGCGGGAGAAATACCCGGTGGTTCAGGTGGCTTACCCCGATGTCGTGGCCTACGCGAAATGGGCGGGAAAACGGTTGCCCACCGAGGCGGAATGGGAATTTGCCGCGCGCGGCGGACTGAGCGGTCAGACCTATGCGTGGGGTTCCGAATTGAAGCCGGGTGGCAAATGGATGTCGAACATCTACCAGGGAAAATTTCCCGTAAAGGATACCGGAGAGGATGGCTTTAGCGGGTTGGCTCCAGTCCGGCAGTTTCCTGCCAATGGTTACGGCCTCCACGACATCGCAGGCAACGCCTGGGAATGGGTCAGCGATTGGTATCGGGTGGACTCCTACGCGCGGAACAAGCTCGCGGGCGGTGTCGCACGCAACCCGCAAGGGCCTAGTTCGTCTTACGATCCCGCCGAGCCTGGGGTGAAAAAAAGGCTGCATCGCGGCGGCTCATTCCTTTGCTCCGACCAGTATTGCACACGCTATATGGTGGGAACCCGCGGCAAGGGGGAGATAAACACCGCCGCAAACCACCTCGGATTCCGCTGCGTGATGCCAGCCATACAGAAAGATTTGCCTGCCGAACCGCAGGCCGAATGAGACAACAAGAACAAAGGAAGAGGATTTTTTTTCGTTAAAATGTTAAAATCGATTGGTGCTGGTTGATCGGGCGATGTTCCGACATCGCCTGTTTGAACAAACGTTTCAAA
>NZ_JBIKBQ010000029.1:0-33866 GCF_058122085.1 Luteolibacter sp.
GGTCGTTGAAGGGAGTGAGGGTGGTCACGCCGGTGGAGCGCCGCTTCGAATGGGGCTACCAGCCGAGTCCTGTCTTTGTTTTTGAACAGCTACCTGCGCTCCGAACTAAACGGTTCGAAGAAAACCACATGCCTATTTTAATAAGCTAAATGGTATGAGATGGTCGTCATCGAGATACAAAGCTAGTGTCGTTCCACGAAAACGCTCTTGGTGTTTCATTTAGCCAACGTTGCCTGCACACTAACGCACGCCGAGTTAGTAGACGGACACTGCAATTTGCGAAAGGATGCGGTGTAACTGTGAATGACCGCGCATGGATTTCCACAGAGCTGGCTCGATCCAGCATTACTTTAGCTACTTTATTGGCAAAGGATGCCAGCCGTGAGCGAGTGGATTAATAGGACTGCCGTTTTCGTCGTAGCGCTCCCAAATGGCGTCGCGCTTGCCCGACGTTGCTGGCAGGGCGCTGGGTTTTATAATGCTCGAGGACGAAGCGGTGGAGTTCTTCGGCGATGGGCAGGCTGCGGCCGCGCCGGATCAATTCGCGGCAGGCGGGTGGGGCGTAAGCGTAAGCGTCCCAAAGTAAACGTCCCAAATTCATCCTTTGGGGGTGGTCCCGCACGGGGGAGGGCGCGGTCGTTCAGGCGACTTCCTCTGCATCCGATCTGGCGCGGCGTTCGGCGGCGATGCGGGCGGGGGTCAATGCCGTGACTTGCTCCGGGGTGGCGTCGTGCGGGAGGATGCACGGTTAGCGGTAGATTGGTAGGGGGTGGATTTTGGGACGCTTACGGTCGAAGCTTCGCAGATCCTTCGCGGCCGACTTCGCAAACTCAACCTGATATGAGGCCATCGTCGGTGAATTGCTTCTTGAGATCCGCCAGTGAAATCCGGTCCTCGTCCCGCCTTTCGGCGACGGAAGCAAGATCGGCGACGTCCTCCATCAGCGCCTCATACTCGGCGATGGGAATGACAACGGCGACCTTCTGGCCGCGGTCGTCGGTGAGAAACTGGGTGGTCATGGCGGAAACCTACACTGCGGATTTGAAAAGTCGACTTTCTGAAAGGATCGGCAGTTTCTAAACTCAGGGAAGACCGGGCGGGCCGGGACTCTTGCCGAAGCGCTTGCGGAGGAGGTAACCGGCGAGCAGCAGCAGGGTGAACATCCCGAAGAAGAGATAAATCCACGCGGGATCGAAGCTCATCACGGCACTGCCCGCGCCGACCGGAATCAGGCAAAAGAGAATGTGGATCGCGGCACCCACCCCGAAATAAATCCGGGCGGGAATGTCAGTGAGCGCCAGAAGATAGAGTTTCGAAACATAGGGTGGCCCGCGGACGGCGGTGAAGAGAAGCGTCAACCACAACCGGTGTTGCGCCTTGATGTCCGGAATCGCATACCCCGCGCGCTCGAAACGAGCTTTAACCCGCTCGCGGAGCCAGCCGTGGGAAATCCGATAGGCCGCGATGTTGTGGAACAGCACGCCGCCGGCCGCCACCGCCATGCCCCCGGCGAAACCGAACCGGACGCCCACCAGCACCAGGAGAACCCCGACGGGAAACCCGATCAGCGGCAGGATGAGGAAGGCCGCGATGAATCCGCCGGCGGGAAGCGCCAGGCCGTGCGCCATGACGGACTCGCGCGACAGCTCGCCGCGGTGGGCCTGGAGAAACCACGTTGCCGCTGCTAACAAGATCAGCGCGGTCCCGAACTTCCACGGATGCCGCCGCGGCATTTCAAGAAGGTTCATGGCGGGCGGGCAGGGTGAGTTCGGCGCAGAGCGGCAGGTGGTCCGAGGCCATCACGGCCGTCGGCGTGTCGGGCAGCTCCACGCGCTCGACTGTGAAATGGGAGCTCACGAAGATGTGATCGATCCTCATGAACGGCTTCATCGAGGTGAAGGTGGAGCGCGGCTTGTGGTTGCTGGCGGTTAGCTGGACGTCGCGGAAGCGCTGCTGCAAGCGCCGGAAGACGGTGGAGCGCGGGCCGGAGTTGAAATCGCCGCAGAGGATCACGGGCTCGCCTTCCGGAATGTCTCCCAGCCAGTCCCTGCCTAGCAGTTGCTCGGCCTGCCGGCGTTTTTCCTCACCGCCGAGGCCGAAGTGGGTGTTGATGAAGTGGAAGGGCCGCCGCCCGTCGAACTCGAGCTGCACCCAGATCGCGCCGCGCGCCTCGCGGAAAATCCGCCGCACGGCTCCGGTCAGGTGGGCGGCCTTCACGATGGTGAAGGGAAACTTCGAGAAGATCGCGATGCCGTAGCGTTCCCTTTCCTCCTCGAACATCGCGTGGAAGACGTGGCTCATCCGCAGGTGGTCGGCGATGAGCTGCGATTGATCATGCCCGCCGCTGCGGAAGCGGTGGGAGTCCACTTCCTGGACGGCGACGACGTCCGGGTCGAAGTGATTGATGACCCGCGCGACGCGCTCGGGGCGGACCTTGCCGTCGAGGCCGCGGCAGCTGTGGATGTTGTAGGTCATCACCCGGATCGTCAGGTCCTGGTCGCGGGCGCGGTGGTGGGCCACTCGCTCCTCGCGCGCGCCGTCGCGGCCGAGGAAGTGCATGGCGATTTTACGGAGATCCTCGCCGCGCACGCGGTTGCGGGTGTTGGCGAGATGGGCGACGTGCCAGCGCTGGATGCGGTCCGGCACCAGCAGGAAGCCGCGCGTCTCCTCCGCTCCCGGCCCGGCGTGGGCGCCGTTTTCCATGGGGAAACTCAGCGGGGTTTCCTGATAGTCCCAGCCGCTGATCACGAAATCCCCGGCGTCGGGATGCTGGCAAAGCGCGACCAGGTCCGCCGCCGCCTCATCCAGATAGGGATGCGCGGGCCCGAGGATCTCGGCGCGGTCTTCTGGCAGTTTCCACGCGCCGCCGCGGTTGAAGGCGCGGACGCCGTGAGGCCCGGGCAGCAGGACCAGCGGAATTCCGGCGGTTTTCACGAGCTCGTGCGCGTAGGATTCCATTTCCGCCGGCGGGGGATTTCCCGGCAGATAGAGATGCCCCACCGGCCCCATGGCGCTGATGACGATCTGCGTCGCCGGATCGGGAGCGGCGGCTTCCTCGTGGCTGGCGGGCTTGAGGCCGAGGAAGCGCCGCCAGCGGTCGCGGGTGTTGCCGATGACTTCGGGCAGCCGGCTCATCCAGATTTCCCGGCCTGCCAGAGAGCCGCGAGAGAAAACCTCGCGCACCGCTTCGTCGATGCCGCGGCCGTGGCGGGTGGCGTAGGGAACGGTCCGCTCCTGGCCGTGGTCGGAATAAACGATCCACTCGTAGTCGCGGTAGGTGGATTGCCCGGCCACGCGGCAGATGTCGCGGATGGCGCTGTCGATGCCCTTGAGCGTCCAATGCGCGAAGGCGGAGTCCGGTCCGCGGCGGTGCGCCTGCTCGTCATAGCCGACGAAATTCGCGTGGATGACCTGCACGCCGTTTTCAATGTCGAGCATCACCCGGAAGCGGATGAGTTCCCGCAGCAGGATGCTGAAAAACACCCGCGCCGGAACGAAGCCGACCTCATTGAAAATCGCATGGCGCTGGCACACGCCCCGGAACGCATCGACGACGGCCAAGCCCAACTCCAGCAAAACCAGCGCGATCATCCGCAGGATTTTGGGCGCGTAAAGGGTGGAGAGGATCAGCCATTTGACCGGGTTCAACTGTCTCAAGACCTCCGGCATCGCGGTGTCCTGGGAGCAGTAGTGCGAGAAATCGGCGCCGCCCCGATAGATATCCAGATAGGCGCGCCCGCGCTGCAAGAGCGGGTCGGGGCAGCGCTTCGCCAGTTCCTCCTGGATCTCCGCCGCGGCGGTGGATTCATACATGCGGAAGACCTTGCCCGTCTTGCGGCGCATGAACTCGAAGCTGGGCACCGCGGTGCGGATGCCGAAGAAAATCTCGCCCTGCACGGCCGGAGTGGTGGACGGCAGGCCGGAGTAGAAGCTCTCTAACGTGAAGTGCCCGCGCCGGATCAGCCGGGCGAGAAACGGCAGCCGCCCGTTCCCCAGCGCGCGCTCGAACTCGCTGCGCGACAGCCCGTCGATCTGGATCATGACGAGTCCCGGCTCGTCGGTCTCGCCCTTGGGAGCCTGGATGCCGAGCAAACGCGCCGCCCAATGCGTGCGGCTCAATTTCCGCCGCAACCATCTCCAGCGGATGACGATGCTGCTAATCAATGTGTGCTTCGGTGGCTGGGGTTTTCATCACCGCGGCGCTCGCCGCTGACATCTTTTCGAGAAACAAATCCCACTCGACGCCGATGGTGGCGAGGAGCCGGTCCCACGTGGTGAAGTCCACGTTGGCGGGATTCCGGTGCTCGGCGACGAGCTGCTTGTAGCAATGAAGGACGCGCAGCACGCAGCGCTCCTCGCCGTAATGCAGCGCGGTGTGGCGGGCGTTTTCCGAGCAGAACTGGAGCAGTTCCGCGTTGTTCAGGATGCAACGCAGCGAGGCTGAAAGATCGTCGCTGGACGCGTCTCCAGCCAGCAGCAGCCCGTTCTCGCCGTCGTTGACGATTTCCCGCACGCCGGGTCCGTCGATGGCGACCACGGGTTTGCCCGCCGCCATCGCTTCCGCCAGCACCAAGCCCTGCGTCTCGGTCTGGGAGGCGAAGACGAAGCAGTCCATGGCGGCGTAGGCGTCCGCGAGGTCGTCGCCCATCAAGGTGCCGACGGCGTGGACGCGCCGCTTGCCCGCGCCCTTGCGGAGGATGGAGAGCATTTCCTCGCGGGCCTCGCCGTCACCCACGACGAGGAAAACGGTCGATGGATCGGCTTCGAGGCAATTGGCGACCGCCTCGGTCAGGAAGATGATGTTCTTTTCCTTCGCGAGCCGTCCGACGTGGCCGATGACCTTGGCGTCCTGCGGGATGCTGAGGGATTTCCGGCAGCGTTCACCGTTTCCCGAGGCGAAGAATTCCAGATCGATGCCGGTGGGGAAGGCCTGGATGGGAGTGGTCACGCCGCGCTCGCGGAGCAGCCGGGCGATGCTGCCGCTGGGGGCGATGACCTCGTCGCAGAGGTTGCAGTATTCCGTGGCGAGCCGGATGACCACTCGCCGCAGCGCGGGCGAGTCGAGCGGGACGTAGTGGGTGTAGCGCTCGTAGAGCGTGTGGTGGGTGAAGACGATGGGCACCTGCATTTTCCGCGCCTCGCGGAGGGCGGCGTCGCCTAGCAGGAATGGGTGATGGCTGTGAATCAGGTCCGGCCTGAAATCCTGGATGTAGTCGCGGATCACGTTGGGCACCGGGAGCTGCACCGAGAAGTCGCTGCCGTTGAAATGCTGGATCGCGGGGACCCGCAGGACATTCGGGGATTCTTCCTGCCCGTCGAAATCGGGCGCGATCACGCGGACCTCGTGGCCGTGCTCGCGGCAGGCGTCTTCGAGGGTTTTCACCGACCTCGCCACGCCGCCGACGTGAGGGAGATAGGTATTGGTAAACATGGCGATTTTCATGATTTTTGGAGTTGGAATTGAGTGTCTGATGGACCGGCCTCCACCGGCGCGAATCCCGGCACCGAGATCCTCACGCGCGGGGCGGCACCTCTCCACCGCGCGTCTAAATTCAGTCGCGAGTCGGCGAGCCGGACGCTCACCGCGCCCCACGCCGTGAGCGTGGGACCGAAGCGGATTTCCCCGCCATCCAGCCATTCCGGCAGGATGCCCGAGCCGATCACCAGCAAATCCTCCTCTTCCCTCACGAAGCAGTTGCGTATCATCATGATCCACTCGCCGGCGGCCCAGCCGTGCTGGCCGTCGCCCATGCAGCCGCCGAGCGTCTGCGGGTGGATCGCTTCGGGCCATTGGCCGGTGGGCGACGCAAGTTCCGCCACGCGGCGGATGAGCGCTGCTGCGCGCGGGTCGCCCGCGCGCAGCAGCGTCTGGGCGAGGTCGAGCGTCAGGTAGGCGTTGACTCCGGAGTGGATCATTTCCTGGAAAAACCCGCCTTCGTGGAAGCAGCGGTCGATTAGAAACTCCGTCGTCTTGGCGATCCGCGGCTCGCCCGGCGGATAGAGCTGGAGCGGATAGTCCGCGACCATCGAGCCGATCGCCCCCGCGTCCATCCGGCGGTCCGGCGCGGCGGGGATGGCGCCCTTCGAGCGGGACGCGGGGATGGCGGCGATGCTCGACTCGATGCTGGCGGCGAATTCCCCGGCGAGCGCTTCCGCCTCCGCGGCCGCGGCGCTGTCGCCGGTGTGCCGCCAGTGTTTCGCGATCGCCTGCAAGCCGGCCCTGGCCCAGAAATCGTCCCAGTAATAGAAATCGTTAGGCCCGAGATGCTCCGCGCTGAATCCGGCGGGCAACAGTCCGCTGGCGGTGGCGCGCTTCCTCGCCAGCCAGTGCATCCCCTTGCGCAGCGCGTACTCCATTTCCTTTCCCGGGAGCTTGCCCGACAGTTCCGCGTGGCGGGCGACGATCCACAGCACTTGTCCGTTCGAGTCCCACTCGCCTTCTTGTGATAGAAAATAGCCGGCCATGGTTTGCCGGACCGGAAAGCCCGCCAGAATCCGCTCGGCGCGGTCCGCCTGACCGATAACTGTCAGCGGATGAAGCATCAGGCAGGCGTCGCGGAACCAGAACCGGCGGTAGGTGTAAGGCCCGGGCACCATGTCGTCGGCGGAGAGCAGCAGCAGCGTCCGCACCGCCGCGTCGTAGAGGAATTGCATCCGCTCGTCGGGGATTCGCAGCTCCGCGGTGCCGGCCAGCGCGTCCTGCCAGGAAACCCCGGTGTCCGCGCGTTTCGGCAGCTCCCTGAAGTCACGCTCCAGCGTCACGGAGACGCCCAGCTCGCGGGGGATGTCGGCGTGAATGCGGAAAAGCGCCGCGCCGGTGGCCATGCCGACGTCGCATTTCACCTCGCGCTGGCCGTCGCTGCCGGGAAGATCCAGATAGACGTCGCCCTCGGCGTAGTGGGCCATCCGCAGCGAGTCGGGCGGTTCTCCCAGTTTCACCGTCGCCTCGTCATTCACCCGGAAGGCCGTGCCCGACGAGTCGATCGCGATGCTCTGGATGAACTGGATGCCCTCGGGATTGTAAGGCCGCACCGCCACCACCAGCCAGCCATCCTCATCGGAAACGGCCCTAACCGCCGTGCTGGCTTCCACGGAACCGTGACCGGCGATGACCATGCGCGTGGCGAGTTTCAGTTCGAGTCCGTCTTGCCGGCACTCGGTAGCCACCGTGAGCGTGGGTTCCAAATCCAAGTGCTGTTTCACCGCGTCGTCATCCAGTTTGCTCGGCAACAAGCGCCGCCGCGAGTCGGTCACGATCCAGAAATCCAGCGACCAGCCGTCATGCAAGGGTGTGACCAAGCCGCGCGGATCGACGATCGGATAGACCGGGACACCGGGCAATCCCACCGCCGTCCAGTTGCGGTGGGTGAGATTGATGTGGCTGAAGGAAAACGCCCGCGGGACGAACGATTTGTCCGCCGGATTGAACTGGCGCTCCACCCAATACGGCCAGACCCAGTCGAGGTTGTGCTGGATCGCCTTGGCGTTCACCAGACCGCGGGCGTGGAAGACGATGCCGGCGCGCAGGAGCTCCAGCGGCTCGGCGACTTCCGAGGGCTGGGCGAAACGCCGCATCCGCGCAAGCAGGGTCGCCGGATCGAGCACGCCATAGCGTCGCGCCGCGTGTTTCACGAAGAATTTCCATGGCAGCCATCGGAACATACATCGCCTTTCATGAATGATTTCCCGGGAAAAATCCGGGGATTCAATATGGCACAGCCACGGCGTCCCCTCCAGAGGATTCCTCCAAACGGCCGAAAGAAACCACGGTCCGGGCTTGCTCCGCAGGCGTTCCGAGCGTAGTCCCTGCGGCCCGATTTCATGTCTGTCTCTCCTTATGCCATCCCTTCGCCCGCGCTCCAGCGCGAGGTGACACGCCGCCGCTCGTTCGCGATTATTTCCCATCCGGACGCCGGAAAAACCACTCTGACGGAGAAATTCCTGCTCTACGGCGGCGCGCTCAACCTGGCCGGCAGCGTCACCGCCCGGAAAAACCAGCGCGCCACGACCTCGGACTGGATGGACTTGGAGAAACAGCGCGGGATCTCCGTGAGCTCCACGGTCCTGCAGTTCGAATACAAGGACTGCGTCGTCAACATCCTCGACACGCCGGGGCACAAGGATTTCTCGGAGGACACCTACCGCGTCCTAACCGCCGTGGACGCCGCCGTGATGGTGGTGGACGCCGGCAAGGGGATCGAAAGCCAGACGCGGAAACTCTTCGAAGTCTGTCGTCGGCGCGGCGTGCCGATTTTCACCTTCATGAACAAGCTGGACCGCCCGGCCCGGCCGTCGATGGACTTGCTCGACGAGCTGGAATCCGTGCTCGGCATCCACGCTTATCCGGTCAACTGGCCGCTCGGCGACGGCCCGCGCTTCCGCGGGGTTTATGATCGCGAGCAAAAGCAGGTGCATCTTTTCCAACGCACGGTTCACGGCGCCTACCGCGCGCCGGTGGCGGTGACGGGCATCGAGGACGAGAGCGTGAAGGACGCGGTGGAGGAGGGGACTTACCGGCAGGTTTGCGACGAGTTGGAACTGCTCGAAGGCGCGGGCGCAGAGTTCGATTTGGCAAAAGTCCTCGCCGGCGAACTCACGCCCGTCTTCTTCGGCAGCGCGGCGAACAACTTCGGCGTGCAGCTCCTGCTCGACCGTTTCCTCGAACTCTCGCCACCGCCGACCCCGCGCGAGAGCGGCGGGATGATGATCGACCCGGCGTCCGAGGAATTCTCCGCCTTCGTCTTCAAGATCCAGGCGAACATGAACCCGAAGCACCGCGACCGCATCGCCTTCGTCCGTATCGCGTCCGGGAAATTCGAGCGCGACATGGACGTGATCAACGGCCGCACCGGCGAGAAAGTCCGCCTCGCCAACTCGCAGCGCCTCTTCGCCCGCGAGCGCGAAACGGTGGACGACGCGTTCGCCGGCGATGTCGTGGGACTGGTGGGGAATTACGACCTGCTCATCGGCGACACGCTTTCCTCGCAGCCCGGCGTGACCTTCGATGAGATCCCGCGTTTCGCGCCGGAATGTTTTTCCTTCCTGCACAACAAGAGCACCGCGAAATACAAGCGCTTCCGCGACGGCCTCCAACAGCTCCTCAAGGAAGGTGTGGCCAGCGAGTTCGTCCTGATCGACACCGAGGGCCCGCAGATCCCGCTGCTCGGCGCGGTCGGGCCGCTGCAGTTCGAAGTCCTCCAATACCGCCTCGAAGGCGAATACGCCGCCGAGACGCGGATCGAGCCGGCCAACTGGTCGCTCGCCCGCTGGCTCAAGCCGAAGGAAGGCGACCCGCTCGCGCCCGAAGCGCGGCCGGCGCTTTCGTTAGGCGCGGCGCTGGCCCGGGATTCCAACGGCTGGTTGGTCGCCCTGCTCCCCAGCGAGTGGGCGCTGAAAACTTTTTCCGACAAGAACGAGGACTGGGTCATCTCCGAGCAACCCTTCCCGCCGCCGGCGGTGGCCAAGTGACACCGGCTCAGATCCCGCGGAACTCGGTGGCCAGCCTCTTGGCGGTGGCGATGGTGTCGATCACGATCGCGCCTTCTTCCGCGGAAAAATGAGTTTGCCATTGGGATTCATGTAATTACTGTGCCCCCATGAATCACGTCCAGAAACCGATTCGCATTGGAAACTCGAAAGGTGCCCGCATCCCGGCCCACCTCATCCGTGCCTATCATTTGGAACGGGGATTTATCATGAAACCCGTTCAGGACGGCATCCTCATCGCTCCGGCGGATGGTTCCAAACTCACTCTTGAGGAATCCTTTGCCGCGATGGCTCTGGACCAATCCGATCTGAAAAACGCCCGGGAATGGGCGGAAACCGGACTCTCCGATGGCCTCGAAACGTCCGACTTCTAAATCCGCGCACTTGGTCCGGCGCTACGAGATCCATCTGGTTGCCCTCGATCCCACGGAAGGAAGGGAAACTCAAAAGACCCGTCCCTGTGTGGTTGTCTCCCCCGACCCTATGCACCACACAGGCATGGCCGTGGTCTGCCCGCTGACCACCGCGCTGCATCCACAATGGGCGCATCGCATTCAAATCATTTGCGCCTCGAAAGCAGCGGAAGTCATGGTGGATCAAATCCGGGCCGTCAGCCTCACCCGCTTCGTCAAACGCATCGACATCCTGTCGCCAAATGACGCGGAGGCACTGCGCGATCTCATCGCGCTCCTTTACGCCACCCCTTGATTCCGATTCCGAAGGACTTCTAAAACGGCACCTCGTCCGCCTCCTCCCATTGTCATGCGGCCTGCGGCGAGGCCGCGCTACCTTTGCTGGAAAACCAACGGCGGCGTCTTCAATTTCAGCATCTCAGCTTTTACCCGACAGCCACGCCCTCAACTCCGCATCCTCCCGCTCCTCCTGATGGTTTGACCCGGATGCTTGTTAGTCGGGACTGACGCTTTCGAGGTCGAACGTCGAAATGGGAAGGATTTGAACCGCAAAAGCGCGAAGGTCGCAAAGGGACGCGGAGCCGGGACGATGGGGGTTTGAGGATGGCATGAAGTGAAACGATGTCGATGGGGTATAGCCATGGGCGCAGCGTTTCATTCCGGCTGCTTCGTCAAATCCTTGAGGATCTTCTTTGCGAGGATTTCGTTGATTTCGCGGTGGCGGGGGACTGGCTGGGATCTGCCGGTTTCCGGGTTGTGATAGATGTCGTGGCAGGAACCATGCCGCAACAACTGGCAGCCAGCTTTTTCCAGTTCCGCCATGAGGTCCCGTCTTTTCACGCGATTTCGAGCTCCTCCTCTTTCCGGATACCGGGGATGTCTCCGATGCTAAAGAGTTCGAAGAGATCGCGGAGGTGAATTTTGAGATCGTCCAAATCCTCGCCTTGGGTCCAGTGATCCGGGTAATCGTTCAGGTAGCCGAGATACTTGCCATCGGACTCGCGCCAGTAGGTGACTTTCGCTTTCATGGTGGATAAATATAGCGGCGAGTGGGCTGAGCCAAGCCGGAAATCTCAAGGCATTCGCATCGCTGGGGTCGGTGCCCGCATGCGTCAGTCCCGGCTAACAAGCATTGTCGCGGCCTGTTCAATGGGAAGGATTTGAACCGCAAAGGGCAAAGGTCGCGAAGGGACGCGGAGCCGGGACGATGGGATTTTGAGGCTTGGATGAAGCGAAACGCGGAGTTGTGGAGGGCGCTGAGGAAGAGGCGGAGCGGCGGATGATGGTCAGGGGCGTAAGCGATACGGTTGGGGGGGAAGAAAATGGAAGTGGGGACACGAATGTCCCCACTCCTTATTCAAGCCGCGAGCGGCGGGGTGGCGGGGGCTGAGGCTTTCTTTGCGGAGCGCTCGGTGCGGGAGGCGCTTTTCCAGGCGGCGAGCTTGTCGGGGTCGCGGCTGTATTTGTTTTGGATGGCGGCGTCGAGGCGGGTGACGATGGCTTGCGCCTGGCTGAGCAGGGTGTCGATGGCGGAGGTGCTTTCGACCCCCGCGAGGTTGTCGCTGTGTTTGCCGGTGTTGCAGGCGTCGAGGGCATCGCGGTCGGCGCGGAGGTCTTCGACGAAATCGGCGGGGAGTTCGTAGGTGTGTGGACTTTGGGGCGGCCTCAGATCCCGCGGAACTCGGTGGCCAGCCTCTTGGCGGTGGCGATGGTGTTGCGATGGAGTTTCGCGGTGAACTCGGGCTGGCGGTTGTAGCCGCCGCCGTAGAGCACGGCCACCGGGATGCGGTTCTTGATGAACGCGCCTAGCAGGACTTCGTCGCGCCGCTGGATGTCCTTGAGCGAAAGATGCATTTGCCCGAAGCGGTCGTTGCGGTGGTTGTCCGCGCCGGAAATCCAGATGACCAGGTCCGGCGCGAAGGCGTCAAGCGCGCCGGCGAGGCTGACGAAGAGCTGCTTCAAATACATCTCGCCCTCGACGTAGCGCACCGTCTCGATGTCGAGCGTGCCGGTGACTTTTTTCGTCGGATAGTTCCGGCCGACGTGGATCGAGTAGGTGAACACGCGCGGGTCGTCGCCGAGCAGCGCGGCGGTGCCGTTGCCCTGGTGGGCGTCGGTATCCACGACCATGATCTTGATGTTCGGCTGCTTGTCCTGCAGGTCGCGGATGGCGATGGCGACATCGTTGAAAACACAATAGCCCTCGCCATGCCCGCGGAACGCGTGGTGGGTGCCGCCCGCGAGGCAGACGCCGACGCCCTCGGCCAGCGCGGCGTGGCAGGCGAGGCGGGTGGCCTCGACCTCGGTGACGCTGCGTTGATAGAGCTTGGGCGTGAGCGGAAGGCCTAGCAGGAGCTGTTCCTTCCGCCCGAGCAGGCCGGACTCGATGCTGCGGATGTAGTCCTTCTCGTGGACGCGCTGGAGCAGATGGACGTCGGCCGCGCGGACCTCGATGATTTCCTCCGGCCGGAGGATGCCGCCGTCGAGCAGCATGTCCTTGGAGACCCGGAACTTTTCCATCGGGAACGGATGTTCCGCCGGCAGATCCAGTTCGAGTTCCTGTGAGTAAAAGCAGCGCATCCCGCAGCCAAGCAACAGCGGAACACGCGGAATTCCAAGCGGGAAGTGCGCCGCGTGAAATTCGGATCGTGACTCGCCGCCGCACGCTTCATAAATCCGCCGCGTGTCCGACACCCAATCCACCCACCACCGCTTCGGCGGCATCGCGCGGCTTTACGGCCAGGCGGCGCTGAATCGTTTCCACGCGTCGCGCGTGGCGGTGATCGGCGTCGGCGGAGTCGGTTCGTGGGCGGTAGAATCGCTGGCGCGGTCCGGCATCGGCCACCTGACACTCGTCGATCTGGACGAAATTTGCATCACCAACGTCAACCGCCAACTCCACGCGATGGACGGACAGATCGGCCGCCAGAAGACCGACGCGATGGCCGACCGCGCGCTGGCGATCCACCCCGGCTGCGACATCCAGATCGTGCCGAAGTTTTTCAACGAGAAATCCGCCGCGGAAATCCTCGACGCCGGCTTCGACGCGGTGATCGACGCGATCGATTTCGCCCGCCACAAGTCGCTGCTCATCGCCGAGTGCCACCAGCGCGGCATCTACGCCATCACCTGCGGCGGCGCGGGCGGGCGGCGCGATCCAACGCGCATCCGCGTGACCGATCTGGCCTACAGCGGCATGGATCCCCTGCTGCTCCAGCTCCGGCGCGGCCTGCGGAACGACTTCGGATTTCCGAAAAACACCCGCGGCCAGGAGCCGATCTTGTTCGGCATCGACGCCGTTTATTCCGACGAGGCGCCTTGGTATTCCGGTTGTGACGGCACGGTTTCGAAAGACAAGCCGGAGGAAATCTCGCTGCGGCTCAATTGCACGTCGGGTTTCGGCTCGGCGTCCCACCTGATCGCCAGCTTCGGCCTGATCGCGGCCGGGCGGGTCCTGGACAAGATCGCCGCCCAGGCATGAAAAAAGCGGCCCGGAGGCCGCTTGATTCGAAAAACAGAGATTGAAAGATCGATTACAGACCCTTCTTCGAAAGCCGGGTGCCGGCGGTCGCGCCCTGGCGAGCCTTGAACTTCGGGTTCGATTTGCAGATGACGTAAACCGTTCCTTTGCGTTTCACCACTTGGCAATCTGCGTGACGGCGTTTGGCGGAGGCGAGGGATGAGAGAACTTTCATGGCTTTAAATAGGTAAAAATGAGTGGTGGCACGCGCGGCCGGGGGGCGAAAACTACCCACCCGCCCTGCCTTGTAAAGGCATTTTTCGCCCGGAATCCGCATTTTCATCGAACCGGCGCGGCGGCACCTGCAAGTTACTTAAGATTTCCTTACTTTGCGCTTTCAGAACTTCAAATCGGACGTTATGCCACAGGCATGAAATTATTCATCGTGATCGCGGTCGCACTCGCCCTGAATTCCTGCAACACCTGCATCGGCCTCGGCCGGGACACCGTGCAGGGCTACAAGTGGACGAAGAGCAAAATCCAAGACACCCCGGGTGACGACAGCGCCGGCGCACCGGTGTATTAGATTTTACGGCGGGGAAATTTCAGGTTTCGCAGGGGCGGCGAACCTGATTTTATCTGCTCGTGACCTTCGCCAGTAAAATCACCATCGCCCGGATCTGTCTGGTCCCGGTGTATGTCGCGCTGGCGTTTTACTACGGCCACAGCGTGAAATCCGGCCAACCCGACGAATCGCTGCGCTGGTGGGCGCTCGGGGTTTTCGTGCTCGCCGCCTCGTCGGACGGGATCGACGGCTGGGTCGCCCGCCGCTTCAACCAGTGCTCGAAATTCGGAGCCTACATCGACCCCATCGCCGACAAGGCGCTGCTTCTCGCCGGGGTGATCACCTTGTCGCTTGTCGATTGGGGCGCACCGGGCTGGCGGCTGCCGCTGTGGTTTGCGGCCATCGTCGTGCTGCGCGACTGCATCATCCTCGGTGGCATCAAGATTCTCTATGTGAACCACCGGGAAGTGAAAATCGTCCCGCACTGGACCGGTAAGATCACCACGGTCGCGCAGATGTTCGCCATCGGCTGGGTGATGCTGCGGGTCACTGAAATTTCGCCGGTCTATCCGTGCGCGGTCGCCGCTTTTTTCACCATCTGGTCGAGCATCGCCTACATCCGCCAGGGCCAACGGATTCTTGGCGGACGCGAACCCGCCTAACGACGGCGGCGGGCTCGGGGACGGCGGTGGCAACACCCGCAAACGTGAGCCCCCCTGAAGCCGCCGGTTCCTGCCGGTCCCTCGGCATTAAAGCCATACAGGCGGAATATGATCGATGAAAGCCCGTCAAACGCCGCCCCTCCGAGATCAAGCACCTTGCCTGTCCAGCTGCTATCGAAACCGAAAGATTCACCGCCAGAGCTGGCGGAAATCCGTAAACGTCCCAAATTCATCCTCTGGGGTTGGTCCGCATGGAGTGGCCGGTGCGCGGTCGTTCAGGCGACTTCCTCAGCATCCGATCTGGCACGGCGTTCGGCGGCGGTGCGGGCGGGGGTCAATGCCGCAGCTTGCTCCGGAGTGGCGTGTAAGCGCTCAACCGAGGGGCCCTGGTCGGACGCCAAAAGCACAGCGTGACGATCTTTTTCTTATGGAAGCTGGCTCCAACAGTTTCGAAATCCACCGCCGCCTGCTCTCGCTCGGCCTGCGCGCCGTGGTCATGGAAAGCTGTCACGTCGGCAATCCAGCCGGGGCGCTGGAGTCAGGCAAGAGTCTAACCATCAAGTTGAAGCAACTCTCCGTCATGCTTGGAAAAGATCTGCGGGCTCTGTTATCGTTGCCATCCAACGTCGAAACCTGTGTGACGCACCTCCAAAGCCTGATCACCGCCCAGTGTCCAGACCCCACTGCCTGCAACCCACCGTGAACGGTGCGACGACAATTAAAATCACCCATCGAAGAGGAGGATTTCCGGGGGAAATGCGTCTAGCCCGGACCCCGGATAGCCTGGCACGAATGATGGGGCTGCCGCCCCAAACCCGGCCGAGCTGAGGCAGCTCGACCCCACTTGCTTCCCCCTAAATCCCCAAGGGGACTTCTCCCCTCCCTTCCCCCAGGGGAGCGGGGGGAGACGTTTGAAGATCCCCGTTTCGCGCCGAATCCTCAAGACTCGAGCCATTTTCCATTTGGAAAAACATTTCTCAAAGAAAAAACTTGAATGACTACATGCCCGGTCATTGGCGGTTTCCTGTGTCGTGTAAAGTTGAATTTGGCGGATGAATTTGTAAACGTGCGCGGTTGCTCTCATCTGGGAGCGCAGACGTCCTCGTCGGCACGGCGAATGAGAAAGCCAACGAAAAAGCCGTAAGCGACACCCTGTTGACACTTCATTCGCCAGCCAACGGGGACGTTGGCGTTCCCGGGGCATCGTCCGTCAAATTCAACTTTACACGCCACTAGGTTGATTCGTGCGAGGGAGGCGCGAGTGCGTTGCGGCGGGCCTGCAAAGTCGCTGCGGGTTGCGACGAGGGCGACGCCGGACAAGGGCTGGTTGTGCCCAATTTCGGACGCCCACGCGCCAAATTAGGACGCCCGCTCGTGATTTAGGGCCCTTGCGTGAAATCGGGACGCCCGCGCGTGCTTTCGGGACTCCCGCCCCTGATGCAGGGAGTCCTCGGTGAAAGACGTGAAGACGACTTCAGGGATGCCTCCAGCCTCTGGCTCTTCCAGACACTCACCCGATAAAAAGGATCGATGATCACCCAGGCCGCCAAGAGCGGAAACCAGACAGGCAGCGTCGCAAATGCCAGAACCACAAAAACAGGCTCACCCCAACGCTCGATTATTTTTAAGAATTGATTCATCTCCAATGAACTCCGGATTTATAGGGGTGAGTCGGCAGTCTCCGGTAGAAATTCCCGTTGATCTGCGTGGTTTGAACCACATGGTTGTAAAAAGATTCGTACAATTTCCCCAACGGCTTTCTCGGCTGCTGCCAAAAATCCCCCAGCTCGCCTTGATAGGTCAGATCCGGCATATCGTAGACCGCTTCACCTAGGTTTTTCAAGGGGACGCCTTGGTGAATCGCCGACAAGCCGACCGTGCTGTTGATCACGACCACGCCCCGCGCATGATCCAGCAGGGTGGGGAGATGCTGGTCGTGAATGTAGAGGACCCGCTCGGAAATCCCGAGTTCGTGCGCCAAGCCCTCGATCAACGGTGAGTGCTGCGCACCGCCTCTGGCCAGCGGATGCTGCTTGATGACCAGCAAGGTGTCGGACGGTGCATGGCTGGCAAAGGATCTCATCACCTCTTCGATGAATTCCTGGAGGTTGTTGAACCTCGAGTGACTGTGGATCTGGGCGTCGTTCCCTAGCTGCAGCGGCACCAAAAAGTAGCGCTGCGCCCACTCTCTGGTCAATCGATCCTGAATCCCGCGTTCTAGAAGGGCATAGAGCCACTTTCTCCAAAATGACCGCAGCCCGCTGACCGAGTCCGACAGCCCCAGATCCCGATGATGTTCGTAGTCTGGAAAAACGGGGGCCAGCACCGTGCCAGCGACGTGATAAAGCATGGCCCACACCATCGCGTAGAAAAACGGCCGACCCACTGGCGTCACCTGCGGTAGCTCGACTGGGGTAGCTTGAAAATAATAAGTGGGGTCGCGGGGAAGGCTTGAATGCGCGTTCACCCCATAGCGCTCCAGCGTGATGTAATGCGGACGCACGTAGCCTTCTTCGAAGACCCCGACCTCCACGCCCGCCTGGGCGGCCACCGCCCGCGCCGCCACATGCACCGGCCGGCAGTCGCCAAAGAGCAAGATCAGATCGATCTGGTTCTTGGCCAGAAACTGCTCGAGATACTCAGGCCACTCCGCCAGCGATTGACGGTAATGGATGGCTCTGGTCGGGTAGAACAGCCAGTCGCCGCCATTGAAATTGATCTTATGTACTATGGCCCCCGCCTGAATGAGGTCTTCCCCCAGGTTCCGAAAAAACGGGCCGATCGGCCCCTGAAGTAAAAGCACACGACGGTTCGGCGTCGTCTGTTGATCGAACAATTTCAACATGAAGGATTGAGAAAAAGAAACCAACCGCACTCCGGGTCAGTAAGATAATTGTCTGAGAAAAAACCTCAGAACCTGCCTCCACGCGGGCAGAGCCACAGGCTGCTTGTCACGCCAGTCCAGCAACTCACGCAGGGCGCCTTCGGGCGTGGTGAAGCGTCCCGTTTCCAGGCTCACATAGGTCGGATAGAGAATCAATGCACCCGCCACGAGTTCATCGAGCGTGAGCGACCGGCCCCTGCGCGCCGCGACCGCCGCGCTCATGCCGGGGTCTTGGGTTAGCCCCCAGCCCGCGTAAAATGGCATCCCATACGCCACCACCGGCTTGCCCCGCATCAAGGCCTCGAATCCGGTCAGGGACGTCAGCGTGTGGACCTCATCCACTTGGGCCAGCAGCGCACCCATGGCAACGTCGCCGACCACCTCGTCACAGCATTCCCGTGCGTTCGACTCTCCACTCCCGCTGGCCCGCAAGCCCGCCACCACGTCCGGATGGGGCTTATAAACGATGTAGCCATCTGGATTTTTCCCGCGCACTTCCTTGAGAAGACCCAAGTTGGTATTGATGCCCGCCGCCCCCCGTTGGATGGAAGCGTCCGATTCCACCTGGCCAGGGACAAGGATCACGCGCCGCACCCCCTCAGGCCGCAGCCATGCCCCCGCACCCGTGTTGTATTTGGTGAGTTCGGCCGCGACGATCTGTTCGCGCAAAGTTCGCGCCCGCTGGATGAGAGAATCGGGAAAATCCGAATGTCCCAGCGCCAGCTCGAGGTCCGACGGCTGCGTCGCATCATAATAAATTCCCCGCCCATCGCGCACCCACGACAGCGGTCTCACCAAATCCGCCCCCAAGCCCACCGACCTCAGAAATCCATCCTCCAGTCGGATAATCTCCGCATCGGCTGGAAACTGCTCGCTCGGAATCCGCACGCCCCAAGTCACCACACGAATCGATTTCTGTTTGGGTAGCTGGCAAGGCTTGCCAACAAAGATCACCTGGTTGTCCTGAAAAAACGCCCGCACCTGCGGCCGCTTCCAGCGCGAAAACCCCACGGCATGAATCGTTGAAACGGACTTGGGCATGGGGACAGGCAGGATGGAGCGCCGACTTCAGTCGGCATCGTCGAGAGTGAAGATTGAACCGCAGGCGCAAAGGTCGCAAGGGGTCGCGGAGGGAAGAGAGATTTTGAATGTTGGATTTTGGATTTTGGATGAAGATCAGGGGCGGAAGAAACTCGGTAGGGCGGATCCGGCCCGGTCCGCCGTGATTCGTAGCCGATAGGCTACATCCGGCTATGCCGGTTCCTCCTGGCGTCGGATGAAGTGGGCGGCCCGGGCCGAGCGCGCCCTACCGGGATCGGATTTTGGAGTTTGAATGGGTGGAGAACCAGGCTGCGGAACCTGTTCAGTTGATTCTGTGATTGATTCACGGATCGGCTGAAGTGGTGGGACGCGGTGAGGGGTGAGGGGTGAGGGGTGAGGGGTGAGGGGTGAGGGGTGAGGGGTGAGGGGTGAGGGGTGAGGGGTGAGGGGTGAGGGGTGAGGGGTGAGGGGTGAGGGGTGAGGGGTGAGGGGGGTTACGGGTCGGAGCAGGAATGCCCCGGACGCGGGCGGAGTGTGTCCTTGCTTGGAACCGGCCTGTTCCAAACCGGAACGGTGGCATTTCCTAATAGATTCGGGGTTGTTCCGGCGGGGGTAGGGACTGTTCCCGGCTAGAATCGCGGTGTTCCGGGTCAGGATAGTGAGTGTTCCGGGTCGGAAGGAGGTTGTTCCGGGGTGGAATGAAGTCTTTTCTCAGTTGGAACGGCTGTGTTCCGAGTTAGGCAGCTGGATTGTTCCGGTCAGAGAGGGCTTGTTAAGGAGGCGGGATAGCGCGCTGTATCGGGCTCTCGGATACGTCCGGAAGAGCGATCGGAAAAGCGGCCTGACCCGCAAGGGGACCCAGCCCGCCGTGGATGCGAACGCTGCTTGATCTGACCGTCGAAAGATGGATCTAGCAACGCCGCACCGCGGTTTGTAACAGGGGTCGTCGGTTCCGCAAGGAGCCGGCGACTTTTCGCTTGGAAGAAGAGCTGAAAGCGGGAAGGCTGAAAAGCGGAAAGAGAAAGGATTTTTGGATGGGTGAAGACTGTAGCATCGCTCTGTGAGCGACGAGGCTTGTGAGAAGAGGACTGAACCGCAAGACACAGAGGTCGCCAAGAATCGCGAAGAAGACTTCAGCCGCAAAAAGGCGAAAGAGAGGGCGCAAAGGAACGCGAGGAGGGGCGGAAGCCAGAAGCCAGAAGCCAGAGGCCGGAAGCCGGATTTTCGGAAGAAGGGTGATTTACCACGGAAGACCCGAAGTCTCCTTAAAGAAGTCCTCGCGCAAAGGGGCAAAGACGCAAAGTTTTCAGAGGATTATTGATGCGATTGAAGAAATAGGTTTCTTCAGCCCTTTTGCCATTCCGCTGCCTTGGCGACTTGGCGGCCTTGCGCGAGACCTTCTTCGAAAATTCTCCCCGTCTTCCTTCGCTTCCTCCCCGTCTCTGCGTTTCGCTTCATCTCCCGCCCTACCGAAAATCATTCTTATCTTTTTTTGTGAACTTTTCGCGCCTCCTTGCGGCTAAAAATCCCCCTCCATCCATCCTTCGCGTCCCACCGCGGCCTTTGCGCCTCTGCGGTTCCATCCACGCCGACTGAAGTCAGCACTCCATCCACGCCGACTGAAGTCAGCACTCCATTCGTCCCTCATCTATCCGCTCAAGAAACTCCTCCACCCGCTGGAAGTGCTCATGCCAGGTGGTGTGTTGGAAGGCCGGCAGCCGCTCCAGCTGCGCCGCCCGCCGCGGGGAATCCGCCTTTGCGTAGTCTTCGATCAGCTCCAGCCAGCGCACGCCATCGTGCGGCTCGGCGTAGTCGGGAATTTCCCCGGCAAATTCCAAGATCGCGGGCAGCGGCGACGAAATCACCGGCGTCCCCAGCGCCAGCGCCTCTTGCACCGGCATCCCAAAGCCCTCTGCATACGACGGCATCAGCAATGCTTGCGCACCCGCCAGCAAGGCGACCACCGCTTCGTCCGACGCATCGTTGATCTCGACCAGATACGGCTGGATCGCCGAGCAACGCTCCAGCAAATCTACCACCTGCTCGCATTCCCAGCCGCGTCGGCCCACGATCACCAGCTGCGGCGTCGCCGCGCCGTGGCGTTTGACCAGCTCCCTCCAGAGTGTCAGCAACAGCAGATGGTTCTTGCGTGGTTCGATCGTGCCTAGGATGACAAAATATGGCGTGCGGATCTCATTAGGCGGCCCCATGCCAGAACGCTCAGGCAAATCATGCCCCAGCGGCGCGACCAGGATCGGCGGCACCGCCAGCCCGGCCGCTTGCGCATGGGCCAGCACTGCGGATCGGGTGCAGCTCGAATTCACGATGATCCCGCAGCTGTGCCGCAGCGAATGGTCCAGCCGCCGTGCGTGCAGCGTCTTCTGCCGCGGGTGCGCATACTCGGGAAACTGCAGCGGGATCAGGTCGTGAATGAAAACTACCACCCGGCATTGGCCCTTCTTCAACCACGCCCAAGTGTCCTCATGCGCCAGCCACGAGTGGGTCGAGACCAGCAAGATGGCTTGTTGAGGAATCGCCCGCCGCAACGCCAGCGCACGCAGCAACAGATACAACCGATGCCGCCGCCTGCGCGGGGAACCGCCAGGCTGCTGGTCGCCGAGCAATAGCTTCCCCCATGCACCGCGCGAGAGCTGCTTGACTTCGTCGCCCCGTCTCAAACACAGCCCTCCGCCCCGCTCGTGCACCCAGCGGGCATACGCCAGATTCACCCGGTCAATGCCAGTGTGCTGGGTCACCCCCGCATGGCGCCAGATCAGGCGGGTGACATCGGCGTACAGCATCATCAATGGAGTGGGGTGTTTTGAGATCAGGCAAATGACGGCATCGTCTCAATCACCGACTAAATTAGCGACCTGACTTCTTCGCATCGGCATACCAGCGCCGATGTCCCCTCGACGGATTTGGAACGGTCGCCAACTCCTTGTCGAGAATATCGCGCAGCGCCGGGCCGAACCTTGGCGCCGCACAAAGCCAATTGCGGGCCAAGGCGCAGTAATAACGCTGACGATAGTCGCTCTCGACTTCTCCCATCGCATATTTACCCGTCTGGCTCTTGGCATGGACCCGATAATCCACCGTACGATCCGGCACGTAGACCTTGCGTCCGCCGTAAAGCGCCGATGCCAGCAACATCATGTAGTCGGCGTTGGCCTTCAATTCGTCGCCAAAGGCATCACACAGCTCCGCCAACGGAAGCCGCTGCAGGTGTGAGCGACGAAACGACAGACAGGAAGTCAGCCCCCCGGCATGATAGGACGGCAGGCACCAGCCAAGAGCCGTGCCGAACCCCCAATCGTAGGCCAGTTCCAGCGGGATCGGCCCCATCCAGTGGGCGTTTTCGTGATCCTGCTTTCCGCGCAGCAGCGCGAGCAATTCGCTCTGCCCGACGGCGCGGTGGCGGCCATACACAACATCCGCCTGTGGAAACTGCTCCCATCGTCGCAGGCACGTCTCCACGTGCTGCTCCTGGTAGCAATCATCCCCGTCCAGCAAGAAAACCAGATCGCCCTCGGCCGCGGCCAGTCCCGCCACGATCGTCGCCAACTGGCCACGATTCTTGCCATAAACCGCCAAGATCCGCTCATCCTGCTTGGAATGTCTCGCGATGACGTCGGCCGATGCATCCGTGCTCACGTCCGAGATCACAATCTGATCCACGCGCCGCGTCTGTTGCCTCGCGCTCGCAATGGCCTCATCCAGATAATCCGCCGTGTTATAGCTGTTGATGAGGACGGTCACCTCGGGGCGATTCGCTTGCTGAATGTCGGTCATGACTTAAAGCTGCTTTGGATCCTTTCGTCTTGCCTCTCCCATGAAGCCGTAGCCGATAACTCCGAAACCCCGCACACCCGCTGACCAGCGTGCTGGACCAGGAAGCCCATGATCCGTTCGATCGCGTGGGCCAGCGTGCCGTCGAGCTGCCCCTCCTCGCGCTCGAAATCTTCCGCACAGTAGTTCATCGACTGCAACAGCTTCAAGGCTTCGGGCTTGATCCAGTACATCGAGCCACTTGGAAAGCTCAGTTTGAATCGATCGGCCGCAATGCCAATCCTCCCGAGCTCGTCAGTGACCCTTTGCCGATTCGCTCCCCACTTGTCTGGATGTTCCAGAAGATGTTGGTCAGAAACCACTGCCCCAATCGCCGGATCGGTTAAAAAACCCCTCAATATCCATCCTACCTGTTCCTTGGAGGGAAGAATTCCGCGGATCAGCTCGCTGCGCCAATGATCTCCCTCATCTGCGAGATGCACGCTCTTCTTGGTGTGCAACTTGCAGACCGCGGCATAATTTGAAAAGATTCCGCTGTTGACCAGGTGGACAAAGGGAAAGATGTCGCGACCGTGATTGGGGAAACAAAGCACCCGCGCGTTGGGGAAACGGGCTTGGATACCCGCCACGAGCGGGTCAAATCCGTCTCGCCGGATCACCGTGCAATAGAGGTCAAACGATTGGGGAATATGGCGAAGCGCTCTGGCGATCTCTTCCCACAGCTCGTAGTGGAATACATGCACCACGATCGCCAGCTCGCTTTGGATCCTCGGATTGACAGGATTGGGTGCGCTGGGAATGGCCGCCAGATCGGCCGGTAGCGTGGTGGGGTCAGGTGGAAACGGCGTCGCCCTCAGTTGTCGTGCTTTGCCAACCGTCAGGTAATGCCACAGCGGATGCTGGATTTCATCAGCAAGCTCAGGATTGTTTGCGAGATAGGCGGTCGGTGAGAAATTGGGATTCGGCCACAAGCCCTGCTTTTCTCCCCAGAGGACATAGTGCCGGATGGGAAAAATTTGAGCGGCTAGGTTACGAGGTCTCTGGGACTTGTAAAGTTCGACATTAAAAATACAAGAATTTTTAATAACGTTAAAATATTTCTTTTCTGAATTTAAAAGATATAACGCTCTTAATAAATGTGAAATTGCTCCAAATTTAAATAGCGTCAAAAGTATATCTTTCCGTAAAAATAATTCATAACAACAATAATAATTTAAAATAATAAGTATTAAAATTGCAAAATTAAAATATTATTGATAATTAGCGTTTTTATGTGTCATCGTTTTCGTCTTAAATATTTAATCGAGATTCTTGATGTTTTGTTGTGGATCATGGGAGAACGGGTTTGTTTGGTTTCGTAGCGGGTGTGGTCGAATCGAGAGGCTGTAGACTTACAATTGATCAAATTTGCGTCAAGTTAAGGTCAGAATGCCTGATTTCACCGGGGATTCATGGGTTCGCCTGTCCCGTGCCACGTGCCTCAGATCGGGATCGAATGCCGCTAAGTCGTCACAGTTCTTGGCTTTGATCAGATGCACAGCCAGAGGTCTAAAGTTTTAAAAAACCGCAAGCTCCAATTCACGGGGCTACTTCATCGTTCCATCAAAAAGATGCCGTCAAAGATATATTAGCACCTCCTGCATATGATGCATCATCTAAGTGAATTTTTATATTTTTAAATCCACTTGAATATAAAGCTTTAAGTAAATCATTTTTAGTGATTCGGCTGCAATATGGACCGGTTCCAGCTAACTGGCGTGTATGATGATCAGTGGGATAGACGTATTTATAGTATTTATATGATTGATCGTGGTGCACAACATCGCAAACATCATCCTTGTTCCATTGTTGCTGTTGGTTGTCATCAACATATAAAGTCCAAATATATATGTTTTTTGTAACATTAGATATCTTGTGTATTAATCCAATTGGATCTTGCATGTGATACAAAACACCAGCGGCGAATACACCATCATATGATATCTTGTTATTATCAATAAAAGAAACAAAATCTCCAAGTAAAAAACTCGATTTCATGTTAAGTATATTTTTAGCTATCAATGATTTGAGGAAGTTTGCTGGATTTGCTTCTACGGGTACAACTTGTGCACCAGCGTTTTCAAGTTGAAAAGTATGTCCCCCTTCAAATGATCCTAACTCTAAAATCGTTTTATTTTTTATAGATCCAAGCGTATTAGAAAAATCTGATACCCTTAAATCGTTTTCTTTAGAAAACAGTAACATTCCCCCTGATTTGATAGATGCTACAGGTATTTGGCTTATCCAATTAAACATATCAACAGCATTTTGATCGCATGCACTGTTAGTTACGAAGAACTCCGGATCATCCAAAATCGAAACTTTAGATTCATTAAGAATTTCATTCAAAACATTGATAGATTTAATTATAGAACTATGATTTACTACTATTTTATTCATTTTAGTTGATATTTTTTTGTTGTGATTTATTTTAATATTTTTTATATTTATTTTATTTATTTTATTTATTTTATTTATTTTTACTTATAAAATATTTGATTAAGTTTTTAAATTAGGCTCTTCAGCAGAATCTGTGGGTGAACTTTGGCTCGGGTAGATCTCCAAGTGTGTGATATAGAGAGGTTTGGAGAAGATCGAAACTGCGGTAGCCGTAAGCTTTTCTCATGCACAGGTTGATCCGCAGGTTGAGGCCCTCGACAATTCCGCTGTTATAGAGTTTGCCGGCCTTGAAGTAGTTCATCAGCAGGTCCTCGTGGTTGCGCAGTGTGCCGACAAACTTCTTCATGGGGGCAAGTTTGCTCCGCATAGCGCGGGTGCACCATTTTTTGAGGAACCAACCAGCCCAGCGCGGACTTTCGTATTGCCAGAAGGCGTCGAAGGATTCCTTGAGGGCGAGAGCGCGAATGGATTTGAGGTCGTATTTGAGCAGGTCGCGCAGTTGGGTGGCCTGCCTGATGGTGAGGTTGGACCGGCGCTTCAGGAAGCAATACCGGGAATTCTTGAGCACGGGTTCGTAGCCTTCGGCGGCGAGTTGTTTGGCTTCCTGCCGCCTCACCTCATCGACGGCCTCGCCGAGTTTCTTGGCGATGTGGAAGCGGTCGAGCACGTTGAGAGCGGCGGGCAGCATGGCGGCGATGACGTTCAGATAGGGTTTCCACATATCGGAACAGACGACTTTGATTTTCGCGCAGCGCTCGGCTCCGAAGGACTCGAAGAAACTGGCAAGAGAGCGGGTTTCGCGGTCCCGGATGACGCCGAGGAGGCGTTTGCGGCCGCTGTTTATCTGATAGACCAGGGTCATGTATTTGTGCCCTTTGCTGTAGGTGACTTCATCGACTCCGATGGCGGTGATGTTCTCCAGATCGCGGTGTTTCAGCCCGAAATCGACGATCCATTTCACCGAGCGGCAGACGGTGTCCCAGTTGGTGTGGAAGCAGGCGGCGGTTTCCTTCCAGCTCAGGCGCCTGGCCCATGAGGCGAGGAAATGACGGTAGACATCGCAACAGGCGTGTTTGCCCTGGGCCCACGGGACGGCCTCGACCTTGATGCCGCAGGTGGGGCAATCCACCCGGCGCATGGTGTAGGAGAGCGAGACGGGAATGTTCCAGACCGGGATGAACTCGAATTCGCGCGGCCGGGACATGCGGTCGTATCCGGGACGCGGCTTTCCACAGCCGGAGCATCTGGGTTTGGCGTTAGCCCTAGGGATAATCTCGGCGATGATCCGCGCCTTGTCGCCGTTTCCACTCATTCTGACGGAATGGTAAACGAAGCTCTTGAAGCGGTGGACTTTGTTGAGTAAGGTCTTGAATTGAATCGGCGGGGCGCTGGTTGTTTTGTTGTCGCAAACCGAATTTGCCAGAGTCCGCCGGTTCATCAATGCTTCATCCCGCCGGGCAGCCATTTTTCGAACCAAGGGCCACTAAATCGCATGGAAGAAAAAGTTGCCCACAACAGTCCGCTTCTCCGACGAGTTTCAGACCCATTCTCGAAGCGGCCTGTTGTGGACAACTTTCAAGAGGCTTCCGCCGCTTCGCGGCGATCAAGCCGCCAGTTTCCACCCACAGTTTTGGCGGAAGAGGCTTAAATTAAAATCATTGTAGACATTTGCTTCTCCATCTTTTCACAAGATTATATTGAGAAATGTATCTAGAGGATATAGCAGCATTATTTATTTTTTTTTGTTCATGTAGTTTTATTTTAGGTATGTTATTTGACGTTGCTAATTCGATATCACGTGTATTGAGAAAATCAATGCTTTTTTTAACTGAATCAGGATCTGATTCAAAACGATAATTAAAATAACGCAACCAGAAATCACCCTCTATCCTTGATATCTTAGCTTGCTCAAACTCCGATAAATTGTGCGAGTGTATGACAATGGCATCGTTGGCATATGCTTTTTGATACCCCTGCTTAATAATTTCCCATGCCCACACCTGATCTTCCCCCCAAGGAATATCAGGATAGGGAATTTTTTCCCATACACAGCGGCGTATCGCTGAATTGTTGTCGGAATAATAATGCAACCATTGCTGATGCTGAAGAGAACCCCATTCCATACCTGGTGGGGTTGTATCCCATTGTGCAACGTGAGGTAGTCTGTCAAAATGTTGAAAATGTCCATCCTGCCCTTGCCGCACGAATTCGCTAGCATTCGGATATGTATAGTGTTTGCCGAAAACACCAGCAACCTGTTCTCCCATGTCGAAGGCCTTTATAAGATTTGCCAGCCAATAGTTGTTGGCTGGTGTTGCATCTTGCGTTAGGACCGCAACAAATTCTGCAGAAGTAAGCGAAATAGCGAGATTACGGGTACGGCCATGCTGAAATTCGCTATTGGGGATTTGGTGTAATCGAACGCCTCGCCCTGCGAATTCACCAATGATTTTTATTGTGTTGTCGCTCGATCCGCTGTCAACTACCATTATATCAAACGGCCAATCGGTTTTTTGTTTAACTAGAGCGGTTAGAACGTCTCTAAATAAATCACCACCATTCCATGTCGGAATGATTACCGCAGCCTTGTGAACATATTCTTCTTTAGTAAATAACTGGATTGGATGCACGGGTTGGTTATTCTGTGACAGTCCCTCGATCAGGCCTGACTCAAGCGCGCGTGCGCTCTTTTCCCAACTCAACTGAGATACATAGTTTAAGCCACCCTCACGAAGAGACTGACGTTTCGCGACGTTTTCAATCAGATTTTGCAATGTATCGGCGATTTCGTGCGGTGTGGGTGGCGCAAAGGCTACAGATCCTTCGGGAAACACTGCACGAGTTCCTTCTACATCCAGCTCGACCACGGGCAAACCACAGGCCATCATTTCCATAGGTATTAGTGAATAATTTGTCGCAGAAAACACCAGTCCTATATCAGCTTCTCGATATAAATCACCTAATTGTGCCGGGGTAAGCAATCCGTGTTGCACGTGCGCATAGGGTGTAGGTGGGCCCAGATCATCTTGTCCGAAAAGATCTACTAGGAAGTTTGCCCCTCGCTCATGTAAGATTAACAACGCCTCACGCCCTAGCTCTACCGCACGGCGTGGCGTGCTAGCACGGGCATAAAAGGCTATTCGCAGTGGAATATTATTCAAAAAGCGCCTTCCCTCGTTTTGGTAATAATACAGCGGGTCATAGGCTAGATCCCAGGATCGTGTCCAAAGTCCGTATTTGATTTCGCAGACAGACTTTAGCCATTTTCCGGCGCAAACTACTTTGAAATCCATGCGATAAGTCATATCAGCGACATAAGTGTATGTACCGTGCGTGTGAAATAATGACTCATAATCCTGAACTAGATAAAAACGCTCTTTCATCATCGTCATTTGGGCGGCGGGAAAGGTTGTCCACATATCTGTAGCTATTACTAAATCTCCGGAAATACCCTCAACTTCATCTGGTAAAAATCGAACTATTACACGATCAATAGGCTGATACCATGCGCGTATATTATCCCATGCCTGTTTCTCCGTCTGGCTGACAGAGGGGTTTTGGATCCAGATCGTCTGTCGATGGCCAAAGCACTCTAGATAGCGCACCAAGCGAAAAATTGACATATGTCCGCCCCCACCATGGCTGAAATCAGGTATGATCCAATGGATATTGAGTGTTTTCGGATTAAAACTACGCGTCAGTGGAGCTAGTTGCTGGGCTCGATTGCGTGCAATAGCAGCCGTATTATGTATCCAGCGGCATGGTTGCGTAGCTAGAATAGGAAGATTATCTTTTGTCTCGGTCAAATTTGAAACAATATTCGTCTTGGCGTGGTGGGTTTGATAGGCGTGACCCCCATCTGGATTTGGCTTGCGCTTCAGTCGGCGGCCAATCTGTATATAGTGCTCAGCTGCACTCATGCCGGATAGGACAGCGTCAGGGTATTCGTGGATATACCATTCTTCGTCAAATGCGTCCGTTAAAAATAATTTGTCTGTATCTGATATTATCATTATTATATTATATTAATTGTAAGTAAATTATTTTTAAGAGTCTATCTTCCATTTTCACGCATTCCATATAAGACATAGTGTATTAAAGGATTTATATTTTTTTTATCATTTCTTACATCTGGGTACCGATCGAGGTATCTTCCAGTGTTGAACGATGGGTTCGGATTTCTTAATTCTCTGGCCCCAAACAATAGATAGTGGCATATTGGATCTATCTTGGATGCGGCGACATCGGGGTAAGATTTCAAGTAGAAATCTTTATCAAAAAGTCCAGATTTCAGGATGATGTCTCGTTGTTTTCGCAACACGCGTTCTTGTTTGCCCATCTTTTTAAACATCTGGCTTGTTAAGCGCAGGGGGGCGGTTGTTTTCCACGAGATGGATTTTTTCAGTTTGATGTTGTCAGCGACTGCGACTTCGCCTCGCTGTTCACTGGCAAGGTACATTTTCGATAGCTCCGCCAGTTCGCGGAAGCGCTGCTCAACATTGTTCCTAAGGTGGTCACATGCCACTTCCCGTTGACGGATGAGTTCGGACAGCGTGTCTTTTTGTTGTGCGATCTCGTGGATCGTGGCTTGCTGGAGCGTCCCTTCGTGGCGCAAATTTTCGATTTCTTGCTGAAGCTGCGCGCTGGCCTGTTTTGACTGTTCGATCTCCGCTTGAGACGTCTCGAGGGTGGCATCGCGCTCGATGATCATCTTGGCGATCTCGGCCAATTCGCGGAAGCGTTCCTCGATATTGTTCTTAAGATGGCTACATTCTTCGTCGCGTTGACGGATGAGTTCCGACAGCGTGTCATTTTGGTGCGTGAGCTCGTGAACCAGGGTTTGCTGGTGAGTCCCGTCGTTACGCAGAATATCGTTCTCTTGTTGGAGACACGACTTGTCGAGTGTTGACTGCTCAATCTCCGCTTGCGCCGCCTCCAGGTTTTGATCGCGCTCGACCATCAGATTGGCCAGAATCGCCAGTTCATTGAAGCGCTCGTGGATATTGGCTTCCAGTTCCCTGTGGGTCGCTTCAGACTGTTGTTTTTCGAGGGCGAGCTGATCGTGTTGCTGCTGGAGAATCCGGTGTTTGGCATCCGATTCTGCCCGTTGATGCCGTTGGTTCTCGATTTCGCGGGACAATTCCCCCACTGTGAATTCCAGATCCTGCTTTTCTTCCCGTTGCGTATCACTGTGTTGACTCAGGTGGGCAAACGCGGATTTTTCTTTTTCCAGCTCAGCCTGGATGGCCTCGATCGTTTGCTCGCGTTGACTTTCGATTTTGTGGGTCGTTTCTTCTTCCAGCAGCGCGAAGTAAGCCTCCTCGTCCTGGGCCTTGGCCATTTGCAGGGCCAGTGCCTCTTTCTGTGCCCGTGCCAATTGTTGGGTCAGGTGCCCGTGTTCTTGCTGGGCGGTGGCCAATAGTTTGCGGACTTCCGCACTTTCTTTTTGGAGGCGATTGCTTTGCGCCTTCTCGTCTTCGAGGCGTTGAATGGCGGCCTTGGCCGCCGCTTCCGCCGCAGCATGACGCCCGGTCGATTGCGTCTGGATTTCCTCGGATTTGGCCAGGTTTTGGGCCAGTTGTTGATTCTCCTGTCGGAGCTTCGCCAGTTGATTGCGGGATACAGCCATTTCCTGTTGGAGCGCGGCCGTTTCCTTGGCGGATTCTTGCCAATTTCGTTTATACGTCTCAAACTCGGCTTTTTCATGGGCCTGCGCCTCTTTCCGGGCCAGTGCCTCTTTCTGTGCCAGCGCCAATTGTTGGGTCAGTTGCCCGTGTTCTTGCTGGGCGGTGGCCAATAGTTTGCGGACTTCCGCACTTTCTTCCTGGAGACGGTGGCTTTGCGCCTCCTCGTCTGCTAGGCGTTGAATGACGGCCTTGGCCGCCGCTTCCGCCGCAGCATTTCGCCCGGTCGATTGCGTCTGGATTTCTTCGGATTTGGCCAGGTTTTGGGCCAGTTGTTGATTCTCTTGTCGGAGCTTCGCCAGTTGATTGCGGGATACCGCCATTTCTTGGTGGAGCGCGGCCGTTTCCTTGGCGGATTCTTGCCAATTTCGTTTATGCGTCTCAGACTCGGTTTTTTCGTTGGAGTGTCTGGTCCTACTTTGAGCGGTCTCGAGGCGGGTATTTTCGTTTTCTTGGTTCAGACGGGCGCGTTCAGCCTCTAACTGGCCCAGTTTCTCCACCAGCGTGTCGTGTTGCTGGGATGCTGCGACGGTGAGGGATTCAAGTTCACGGGATTGATCGGCAAGCTGCGCACTCAAGCTGATCACCTGTTCTTGCGCATGCCTTGCCGAGCTCATCTCTTGGCAGGCTTGGCCCAGGCGGGAAAATATTTGGTAAAGGGTGGCACTGGTGGTGGGGGCATCGGCGAGATGATAAAGCAGCTTGAGCAGTTCGGGTTGCTTCGGCCCCACGCCCAGCACTCCCAGGCCATGGCTGTGGTTGAATTCAAAGGACGGGTAGCGTGACTTGAGCGAGTTGAAGAATTTTGAAACGCCGAAACTTCCGAAACGCACATTGGTGTCGTGAAAAAGTACGACGGCGCGATCCGAGAGTTTGGGGAGCCAAGTTTCAAAGTCATGCCTGACCGCCTCAAAGCTGTGATGGCCGTCGATGTGTAGCAAGTCGATGCTGCCGTCCTCAAAATGGGGGAGCGCCTCGTCAAAAGTGCTGCGAACCAACGTTGAGAAGGTCGCGTAGCGTTCTGCATTGTATGCATTCACCGTTCCGAAAACCTCTTCGCCGTAAAAACCCGCATGGTCGTCGCCCTGCCAAGTATCCACGGCAAAGCAAGTCGTCGCGAGGCCGAGGCGCTCTACGGCTTGGCAAAAGGCGAAGTAGGAGGTGCCATAGTGGGTCCCCAGCTCGATGAAGGTCGAGGGGGCCAGCGCCTCCATGATCCAAAACGCGAAGGGAAGGTGACCTTCCCAAGCGGATAACCCCGGCTTGAGGTATTGCGGCTTCCAAAACATGGAGGACAAGGCCAATGGGCGGAATTCGCCTGGCTTTGATAAGCCGCCGACCTCGAACGCTGCGGGCGACTTTGCGAGTTGTGTTTCGGTCATTTGATTGTTTGGAGTAGGGTTAATAGCGCGGGGTGCTCTGAGTCTCTTGAATCAAGGCTTGCAGCACCGCGTTGACACCCGTTTGCCACGGCGGCAGGTCGAGATTGAACCTGTTGCGCAGTCGTCGGGTATCCAGGGTGGAATTCATCGGGCGCGACGCGGGCATCGGATAAGCGGCGGCGGGGATCGGGTGGATGGTTTCCGGGGTGGCTCGAAGGTTCAGGCCCGCCGCGGTCGCCTGCCGCACGACATAGCGGGCGTATTCATGCCAGGAAGTCGTTCCGGCGGCGGCGAGGTGGTAGGTTCCCAAGGGAAAAGTGTCGCGCTCAGATTCCGACCCATACGATCCAAGGACCTGGGACGTGACCTCGGCGATCAGTCCCGCCGAGGTCGGTGCCCCGAACTGGTCGGCGACAATCTTCAACTCGTCGCGTTCACTGGCCAACCGCAGGATGGTTTTGAGAAAGTTGGCTCCGTGCGTGCCGAAGACCCAACTGGTGCGGAAGATGAGGTGCTTGGCTCCGGATTCCGCCAAGGCCAGCTCGCCCGCGAGCTTGGTCTGGCCGTAAACCCCGAGCGGGTGGGTGGCATCCGTCTCAAGATAGGGACCAACCTTGGAGCCATCATAAACATAGTCGGTCGAGTAGTGAATGACCAGGGCGCCGATCTTGGCTGCCTCTACGCCGATAATCCCCGGGGCGACGCCATTCACGGCATGGGCTGTTTCCCGATCGCTCTCCGCCTTGTCCACCGCCGTGTAGGCCGCAGGATTGACGATGACATCCGGGCGGTAGGTTTGGATCGCCTGGCGAATGGAATCGGGATCGGCCAAATTCATCGCTTGGCGATCGAGAGCGACGACTTCGCCCATGGGGGCTAGCGAGCGCTGCAACTCAAAGCCAACCTGGCCGTTGCAGCCCGTAATCAGGAAACGTTTTGGTTTCATCGTTAAAATACGAAATCGGATTGAACCGCAAAGGCGCAAAGGCGCAAAGGCGCAAAGGCCGCGGAGGGACGCGAGGAAGAATAAGAGAGAATGTTAACCGCAGATGGACGTTAAAAACGCAGATGGAAGAGGGATCAAAAATAAGACGGTTGACTTTACCTGCGATCAAAAAATCCTCTCATCATCTCTTTTTTGATCTGCGTAAATCCTGTTGATCTGCGGTTAAATATCCAAATCAACGGTGAAAACTGGGAGGGGTAAAGTTGAAATTGGAAAGCAGAAAGCTGAAATGAAGAAGGGGAATCTTTAGCCGCAAGGAGGCGCAAAAAATTCGCAAAAAAGATCAGATGCAGAGGATTCCCATTTTTGCGTCCCTTTTTCGCCTTTTTGCGGCTAAGGTCTTCTTTGCGTTCCTTGGCGACCTTAACGCCTTCGCGCGGTTCAATCCACGCCGACTGAAGTCGGCGTTCCATCATGCGGTGGCATAGTGGGTTTGGATCCACTTCAGATAGTCGCCGCTGGTAATGCCTTGGACCCACTCTTGGTGCTCCAAATACCACTCGACGGTTTTACGGATGCCGGTATCGAAGGTTTCGGCGGGTTTCCAACCGAGTTCGCGGTTGATCTTGGTGGCATCAATGGCATACCGCTGATCGTGGCCCGGACGGTCGGTGACATAGGTGATTTGATTGGCGTAAGGTGTGCCATCGGCGCGTGGCGATAGTGCATCCAGCATCTCACAGAGCGTGTGGACGACTTCGAGGTTGGGTTTTTCGTTCCAGCCGCCGATATTGTAGGTTTCGCCCACGCGCCCCGCCTCCAACACGCGCCGAATGGCCGAGCAATGATCCTTCACATATAGCCAATCGCGGATTTGTTGGCCATCGCCGTAAATCGGCAGCGGCTTTCCCGCCAGGGCATTGTGGATGATGAGTGGAATCAGCTTCTCCGGGAAATGATACGGCCCGTAATTGTTCGAGCAGTTGGTCGTGAGCACGGGTAGCCCGTAGGTGTGATGGTAGGCGCGGACCAGGTGGTCTGAGGCTGCCTTGCTCGCAGAATAAGGGCTGTTTGGCTCGTAAGTTTTGGTCTCCGTGAAAGCAGGGTCTTCGGGC